>DASTLM010000378.1:0-8487 GCA_035714945.1 Dehalococcoidia bacterium
GGCAAACGTCCCCTGCCCTCAAGCCCCTTCCTGCTCCCGGCGGCGGCGTTCCCGGTTGGTCATAAACGTCAACACTTCGTCAACGCCCATGCGGCCCACCTGCCCGGAGGCGTACATCGAACCCAGCACCACTCCGCCACGCCCCAGCAGGAACTCGGAGGGCTGGATGTAGATGCCGTGTTGGTCCTTAGCTTGCCAGGCCCCGAAGGTTTGCGATTCCTCCATCGACACCCCGTAGCCGATGGGGAAGGTGATTCCCCGCGCCGCTACTTCCCGGGCCTGCTCCAGCGCATCAACGCTGGCGGCATAGATTGTCGCTTCCAGGGCATCGAAGTCCGCCTTCCTGGCTTCGTAGGCGGCCAACTGCCGCATGCAGTAGGGTCACCAGTGTCCCCGATAGAAGAGCAAGACGGCGTACCGTCCCGGCATTTCTTCAGGTATACGGACGGTGCTCCCATCCAGCAGCTTCAGGCCCAGGGAAGGAAAGCGCTCCGCCTGTTGCAGTTTCTCTGCCATGTCCTGGTCCTTGCTAATCCCCAACTGATGCTGGGGAGACGGTCTGTAGTCGCTGGGGCCACCAGGGGTCCGGGTAGTCAATCCACAGGTCTCGCAATGAGGGCATCACTTCCCGGGCGAACAATTCTGTGTTCTTCAGGGTGAGGTCTCGGGGCATGCTGCCGATGTGCAGCAAGCACATCAGGTGCCCAACTCGCAGCATTTTCACCGCCTCATGCAACCGGTCGCGCACCGTGGCCGGGCTGCCCGCGATGACGTGACCCTGTTCCACAAAGTCGGTCCATTCCAGTTCCTGGGCCGCTTTCTGGGCTTCCTCCCCGATTTGCGGGCGAATGGATTCCCGAATCGACCGTATCGACCGGTAGCCGGGAGATTCGGCGAAGGGCGGGTGTATCCGCAGCATCTTCCGGTAGAAATACTTGACATGCTCGGCGTACTCGGCCTCCGCCGAGGCGTCGGTCTCCGAAACGCAGACCAGCTGCAGGAAGCCCAGCCGGTGGGGGTTGTCGTCAATGCCCCGCTGGGCGACCCGGTCCCAGAACCCCTGCACCACCCGCAGTCCCCTCAGGTAGCCAAAGTAGCTCAGGTAACAGTAGACGTAGTTGCGGTCCAGTACCCAGTCCCAGGTCTCCAGACTGCCGCTGCCGGGAATCCACACCGGAGGGTGGGGCTGCTGCAATGGGCGAGGCCAGATGTTGACGTAGCGCAACTGATTGTACTTGCCGTTGAAAATGAAGGGCTTGCGCTGGGTCCAGGCCCGCATAATCAGGTCGTGGGCCTCGGAATGCTTCTCCCGCAGGGTGATGGGCACCTGCCCGTAGGAGAAGGTGGTGTCCATTGAGGTGCCCACCGGGAACCCGGCGACCAGGCGTCCCCCGCTCAATATGTCCAGCATGGCCATCTCTTCAGCGACCCTCAGGGGAGGCTGGTACAGGGCCAGGCTATTACCCAGGACGATCAGCGCACCCCGGGAGGTGGTGCGGGAAAGAATGGCGGCGACCAGATTGGGCGAAGGCATTAGCCCATAGGCGTTGTTGTGATGCTCGTTGACGCAGACCCCGTCGAAGCCCACCGTGTCGGCGTATTGCAGTTCCTCCAGGTAGTCGTGGTAGTACTGCTGGCATTTCTCCGGGTCGAAGAGTTCATTGGGAGCATCTACCCAGGCGCTGCGGTACCGGTTCTCAAAATCCGCTGGCAAGTCCTGGTAGGGCATCAGGTGGAAGAAAGAGGTTTTCATGCGGGTTCACCCCAATTTCAGGACAGACTGATCCGCGACGGGTGTCCGGGCCATGATAACACAGACGCTGAAATATTCAATCTGGTCCGCCAGCCCTTCACCGCCCCAATGGACCCTTCGGGATTGTCCGGTCAGCGTCCCAGCCAGTTGGGTTTGCGCTTCTCCGCGAAGGCCCGGGGGCCTTCCTTGGAATCTTCGGTGGTGAGCAACCGGTCGTACACGTGATAGGTCAGGGACGAAATGTCTTGAGTGGACAGGTTCAGCCCTCGATAGGCCAACTCCTTGAAGGACTGGACCGCCAGAGGCGCATTGTCGCAGATATGTTGGGCCATGGTCATGGCCTCGGCTATCAACTGGTCACCGGGGACAACCTTGTTGAGGAACCCGATATCGTAGGCGCGCTGGGCACTGATGGGCTGGGCGGTCAGGCACAGTTCCAGCACCGCCGATAAGGGAATCATCCTGGATAGAATCGTGCCGAAGGGCGGCAACAGGCTCCACCTGGTCTCGGTAATGCCCAGTTCAGCGTCGGCCGCGGCGATGCGAAGGTCACACATCTGGGCAATGGACCAGCCCCCGGCCAGAGCATATCCGTTGACCGCGGCAATCAACGGTTTCCAGGTCTGGGGCCACATGTAGGGCCGGTCGGGGTACATGCTGTCGCTGGCCCGGGCCGGTACTCCCCGGGCATTGTCGGCGGCCCGCTCCTTGAGGTCGCGTCCCGCGCAGAAGGCCCGGCCCGACCCGGTGATAATGCCCACGTAAGAATCCGCTTCACCGTCGAACCGAGTGATGGCATCGGCCAACTCCCGGCGCAGCTGGCGATTGATGGAATTCAGGGCCGCCGGGCGGTTCAGGGTTATCACCACAATATTGCCCCGCTTCTCGTAAAGAACGGTTTCGGCCATGGTCAGTTGCTCCTAAATCTCACGCATATGCTCCCAGGGGGGTGCCGCCGATGACATGCAAGTGCCCATGGCTCTGGCTTTGCAGCCCGTCATGCCCGAAATTGGACAGGATGCGGAAGCCATTGGGACAGTTCATGGCACCCAGGTTCACCGCCACATGGCCCAACCGCTCCATCAGTCCGCTGTCCCACATCTGCATCTGGCTCATGTGCCGTTTGGGAATGACCAGCAGCATCAACGGCACCCAGGTCAGCTGGTTAACGATTGCGATAATATCATCGTCCAGGTAACGTACCCGGGCAGGGGCTCGTCCGGCGACGATTTCACAAAACACACAGTAGGGAACGTCAGTCACTGGCGTTTCCCGGGCCGGTTGACGGGTTTTCCAGATCCACCGGACTCAACGTGAGCCGGCCCTGGTTACGGGCAAAGCGCCCGGCCTTCTGGTCGGTGCCGTGACCGAAAATCCGCCGCCAGCCCTTTGGCTGGGCCTGGTCCAGCCAGGGCCGTTTGGGCGCCAATGACTCTAGCGGATACAGGTCGCAGGAAGTCAAGTCGCAGGAAGTCAGGTCGCATCGTTGGTGACTATATAAGGCGAAGGATGCCTTGTCAATGAGGTGCTGGTCGAGCAGCCGCAATCCAGCGCGTCGACGCCAACAATCGCCGAATCAAAAGACCCGGTGCTCGAATTCACCCACGTTCCCGACGGCGGTCAGGTATGGTATTATGTTCGCCGGAGGGAAACTAGCAATGTATCGCTTGGCAATATTGACCGTGAGTACGTCGGGATTCCTGGGCCAGCGGGTAGACACCGGCAGCGAGGCAATCAAGGAAGTGCTGGCACCCCCGGAGTATGAGGTGGCGCGGTACGAGATTGTCTCCGACGACAAGGAAGTAATCGCCCAACGCATGGCCCTCTGGGCCGACGCTCCGGACGTAGACCTGGTGGTCAGCACCGGCGGCACCGGGTTGGGGCCTCGGGACGTAACACCGGAGGCCTGCTTATCCATCCTGGACAAGGAGGTGCCGGGCCTGGCCGAGGCTATGCGGGCGGAGACTCGGAAGTTCACCCCGATGGCGATGATCAGCCGTTCCGTAGCTGGAATCCGCGGCAGCACTCTGATCATCACCCTGCCGGGCAGTCCCAAAGGAGTCCGGGAGACGCTGGAGGTGGTCAAGCCAGTGCTGCCCCACGCCATCGAACTGCTGAAGCAAGAATCGGTCAATGAACACCCACGCTGAATTCGGAGAAGTCTAAATGGCTGTGAACCCAACCGACAATCCAGTCTACTGGCCCCGGGTCAAGGCAATCCTGGAAAGCATAATGGCGCGGTGGAAGGAGCGATGGGGAAGAGAACCCTACCCCGGCATCCACGAATACTACTGGGAAACCGCCCGGGACCTGCAAGCTTCGGTGCTGAACGGCTACCGCTCCATTGAGCCGGGCGTGCCGGGACGGGAAACCCATCTGGTGAAGTCCCTGTTCCGGGGGTGCGGCACCTTCGGGAAGATGCCCCTGCGCGGGCCCTTTCTCGATCGCTCGGAGGTGGACGAAATTGCTGCCTGGATCGATGCCGGGATGCCCGAAGGCCCGCCGTAAACGGAGGCGTCCTGATTTGATTCTCGGGCCAGGGCCAAAATGACCGCTGGACCAGTCCCATCAGGTTAAACTCTCCGGTTAGCCGGACACTGTCCCGGGAGGCCCCTGCGGATTCGGGCGAACCAAGTTGAGGCAGTAGAAAACCGCTGGACCTGAAAAAACCCCGGATATATCCGGGGATTTTCAGGTCCAGCAGATGCCGGTTAAACCAGCACCGCCTCCCGGCTCTTGGTGTAGATTTGAATCCTGCCGCGGGTGTGGTCCAGCACCAGGATGCGATTTTGCGCATCGACTTTAACCGCGCAAGGGTGCGAGAAGCGCTTCTCAAAGTCAGCGCTGTGGGTCTGGGCGATCTGGCGCTGGCGGATCATATCCGCGTTGGACAGCAGCTTGTCCTTGCCCCACTGGGACAGGACGTTATCGCCGCGCAACTGGGTGATAAACCGTCCATCAGCGGCCAGCACCTGGACCCGGTCGTTCATCCAGTCGGCCACGTAGATATCGCCGTCCTGGTCGACACAAACCCCGTTGGGCCGGTTGAACTCGCCGACCCCGCGGCCGGAGCCGCCAAAGCTAGCCTGCCATTGACCTTCGGCAGTAAACTGCTGGATGCGGTCGTTGCGCCAGTCGGCGACAAACACGTTGCGGTTCTGGTCCAGAGCGATTCCCCAAGGCAGGTTGAACTGACCGGGGCCACTGCCTTCGCTGCCGAACTTGCCCTGAAACTTTCCGTCGAGGCTGAACTTCTGGACCCGATTGTTGCGGCTGTCGGTGACGTAGATGGTATTGCCGCCGATGGCGATTCCGGCCGGGCGGTCCAGCTCACCGTCGCCGGCACCAGACTTGCCCCATTTGCTGATGAATTCGCCGTCCTTATTGAAGATGCTGACGCGACTCAACCACTCGTCGGCTATATATACCTTTTCGTTGCGGTCTACCGCTATTGACGACGGCCAGATAAACTGGCCGTCGTCCTCACCGTAGGACCCGAACTCGCTGATGTAGTCCTCGGCCAGGGTGCATATGGTTACCCGCACACCGTCGGGCCGGTTCTCGTAGGACCGGTTCAGTACGTAGACCACGTCATCGGCACCCAGGGCCAGGTCCACCGGGTTGCGGAACCCGGTGCCGGCAAACTCGTTGCGGCCGATGGTGTGGCTGTAGGAAAATGTCCGGTCGCTAAGCCCAAAAAAATGGGTACTCATGGCTCTTACCTCAGATTTGATTCACTTAAATGAAACTTATTTTCTCGAACTTGCCGGCAATGGGCACCGGGTCAACCCCCAACCAGTCCTCCAGGAGGGTGGTGTACACCGAGCGGAAATCCATATTGTGGGCCACGTTGCCGCCTTCTTCCTGCTTGCTAGGCTCCAGCGACGGATATTCGCCGTAGAGGCCGCCCTTGACGTGCTCGCCAATGGCGAAGGCCACGCTGCCCGCGCCGTGGTCGGTACCGGAGCCGTTATCGCTGATGCGGCGGCCGAATTCGGAGAACATCAGCAGGGTGACGTTATCGCTGGCGTTGTGCTCCCGCAGGTCGTCCATAAAAGTATCCACATTGCGGGACACGTCGGTCCACAATCCAGAGTGGGCTTGAGCCTGATTGGCATGGGTGTCGAAGCCGTTATAGGGAGACGTCGTGTAAAGCACCCGGGTGCCGAAGCCAGCCAGGTGGGTCTGGGCGATGTACTTCATGTACTGACCAACGGCCGAGGAGGAGTACTCAACGCTGGAGGAGTACCGGCCCGGCGCGGTGGCCAGAATGTCAGCACCCTTGAGGGCCTCGGTCCCGGTGCGGCGGATATAGTCCAGGGCGTAGGCGGAGCCGATGGTCGGCCCGTACATCCGGCCGAACACGTCCAGCGCCTCGGTGCGCTGTTCTTCACCGTCAATGCCGGTGAGCAGCCCGTAGGTTTCCAGATTGCCCACCGAAGCCACGGGCACACCTTCCTTGGCCAACGCCCGGGGCAGTCCGCGGCCAAAATTGACTCCGGTCAATACGTTGTCAGCTTTGGGGTCCAGTTCTTTGATGGCCTGCCCCAGCCAGCCCTCGGTGCCAATCTTGTCCGGCTCACAGGTATGCCAGATGTCCATGGAGCGAAAGTGGGAGTAGCTGGCGTGGGGATAGCCAATACCCAGGAAGATGGCCAATTTGCCTTCGTCCCAGTACTGCTTCAAGGGGCCCATCGAGGGGTGAAGACCGATCTCGTCGTTGAGCTTGATGACCTGTTCTGCCGCGATGCCCAACTTGGGGCGATAATCCCGATATAGACCATTGGCGTAAGGGATAACGGTATTCAGGCCATCGTTACCGCCCGATAGGGACAGCACTGCCAGAACATTGTCCTTTTTGGTTGAGACCATTTGATTCCTCCGTCAAAATTAACTTTGTTAACGTAACCCGATTAGCGTAACCCGATTAGCGTAACCTGATTAATCTAACCGGCTAGCCGAACTGGTACTCAGAAGTCGCAGCAATCATCTGGAACATTTCGCCGGAGCGTTCGGCAAACCGGGCCCGCTCCGCGGCGGAACTATGGCGCAGTTCCCCGCCCCGTTGGGCGTGGGCCACCAACTCTCGACGGGTCTCGTTGGTGACTTGCAACTGTCCCACCATATCGAGACAGCCGTCGACGAACTGCTCCGGGGAAAGGACGTGCCCCTGGGCCATCAGCCGATCGATCATGCCCTTGACGCCAGGCAGGTCCGTCTGGCCCAGGTATTCGGAGGCGAAGTTGATACGCTCGACCAGGGTCCCGCTGTCGATCCACTCATGGCCAGTGTGCCAGCCCTCAACCGTGGGCGGGTTCATCAGGTCCATGCCCATGTACTTGGGCTCCTGGGAGATGTCGAACAGGCCGGGCTTGATTTCCCGGTGGTCGCCGACTAATCGCAGGGTGCCAGCGACCATCTCAGCCGGGTTCTTCACCTTGGTGTAGCGCGCGTTTTTGAACGAATCCGAGTTGAGCAAAACCCGAAGCATGGGCTTGATTTCATAACCAGAGTCAAAGTAGGCCTGCTCCAATCGACCGATCAGTTCCGGGTCCTTGGGCGGAGTCTGCCGCCAGGAGGGTACCGGGACTTCGTCACCGACGAAGTAATTGTACAGGTGGCGGGAGACGAACCGGGCCGTGGCCGGCTGCTTGCAGATCATCTCGATGATGTCTTCCCCGTTCAAGTTGCCGGTCTGGCCCAGGAAGGTCTTCTGGGAATTGTCGTGGTCCGCCGGGTCGTAGCGGAACTGCCAGGCGCTGCGACCGTAGGGGAAGGGCGGGAAGGCTGGGGCGATGTTCCAACCAGTGAAGGCGCGGGCGCAGGCTTTCACATCATCTTCAGAGTAATTGAAGTCCTCGTCTTTTCCGACACCCATGGAGAACAGCTCCAGCAACTCACGGCCGTAGTTCTCATTGACCGCGGTCTTGTGGCTCTCCGAGTTATCCAGGTAGTAGATCATGCCCGGATTGGTGGACAGCAAGAGGAGCAGGTCTTTGAAATTGCCCATGCCATGCTCGCGGAACATCTTGACCATCAAGCCCATTTCCTGGCCGCTATCGATCTTGCTGTGGCCAGCGCAGAAGACCATGTGCCAGAAAAGAGCCACCTTTTCCTGGAGCTGCCGCGGGTTGTTAATCATGTAATAGACCCACTGCTGGACGTTGGTCTCAATGGCGGCTGCCTCATTATAGGCGGGCTGGTAACGCATCAGCAGGTCTTCTTCAATACCTGGGCGGGACTCCGGGTTCAGCAACTCCTCAACGGTTGCCTCGTACCCACGAGCCGCCGTCGCTTCGACTTCCTCGCGGCTGGCACCGAATCCAGCACGACGCCAGAGGTGCGACATCAAGGCAATGTCTTGGTCAGCCATAATTCCTCCTCACCAATAAATCTAGTCTTGAGATATTCTAACCGATGACCGGTTTGCTGTCGCTACTCAAGCTTTGCGTACCAGAAAATCGGCGGTCGAATTGCCTGGCGCAAATGCTTCTTAGTAACCATTATAAGAAAAGAATAAGATACTATAGTCCGGTCTTTACTGTCAATATAGATTGACGCCAGCCAGGGCAATCGGATCTTCGTGAAGGCAGACTATCCGCTAGCAAATCCGGTGGGGTCTGAGCCATACCGTCGTTCCGGCTTTCGCCGGAACCCAGGGGAATATAACCAGACACCGGCTTCCGCCGGTGGGACGGGTGAAACTCTACGAGGCAAAATGCGATTGCCCTGTG
>DASTLM010000379.1:0-5303 GCA_035714945.1 Dehalococcoidia bacterium
GGCTGGCGTATCCGGCGGGTTGGTGGGGCTGGGAAAAACGGAGGCTGCGCCGAAAGACCAGGAGTTCCCAGAGGCGGGCTCGATATTCCATCCGGCGCGAGACCCGCGAACCGACCCTCGGCGCATCTAGCAGGTTGATGAAAAACCCTTTTCGACCATCCCCCTGCCCCCTTCCTGACCAGGAAGGGGGCATAAATTGTATCTGGGGGACACCCCCAGACCCCTGCCAGAGGGACTTCGCCCCTCTGGACTCCCCTTTTTCAGCGCCCCATCTAACGACGCCCGAACTCCCGGTCCATCTGGTACTCGCTGAAATGAATCAGCGTCGGCCGGCCGTGGGGACAGGTGTGAGGGTTGTCGGTGACCTCCAATTGCTCCAACAAGGCCCGCATCTCCGGCTCGGTCATTGACTTTCCCGCCCGAATCGCGCTGTGGCAGGCAATCGAGGCCGCCAGCACGTCATCATGCTGCCGTACCAGTCCCTCAAACGCCACCATATCCAGAATATCGACCAGCGACTGGGCGGGGTTTTGGGAGGCCATGACGCTGGGCACCGCCCGCAGCAGATAGCTGTTCACCCCAAAGGGCTCCACCTCAAACCCGTAAGCAGCCAGGAAAGCCAGGTTATTGTGGAAAATTTCGGCCTGCCCGGGGCTCAGGTCCACCGTCATCGGCGAAAGCAAAGGCTGGGATTCCGGCGACTTGTCCGCCGCCTTGCCCACGATTCGGTCAAACAGCACTCGCTCATGAGCGGCATGCTGGTCGACCAGGTACATTCCATCCTGGCCCTCGGCCACAATGTAGGTCAGCCGGACCTGGCCGACGACTCGCAGTCCCGGCAGGGCCTGCTGGGGCGTGGACCCCGGAGCGGCCAACCCGCCAGAATCCTGGATTACCCGGCCCCCGGCGCCTCTACCAGGGCCTCCTCTGCGGTCAAAGGCACTCCCGAAGAAGCTGGGCGACGCCGGACTGGCATCAGTTGACGGCTGGTTGCTCCCAATTCCAGAGCGGCCCAACGCTGGCACCGGAGTGTCGGCGATCAAGGCGGCCCGCACCGCCCGCTGCAACGTCGAATAGACCTTGCTTTCATCGCGGAACCTCACTTCGCGCTTGGCCGGGTGAGAATTGACATCTACGTCGGAGTAGGGCACGGTCAGGTTCAGCGCGGCCAGCGGGTAGCGTCTCTCGGGCAGCAAGCCATGGTACGCCTCTTCCAGGGCAAAGGAAAGCATGCGGCTCTGAATCCAGCGTCGGTTGATGAAGAAGCTCAAGTAGGTGCGGTTGGCCCGGTTCAGTCGGGGCGCGCTGACGAACCCATCAACGCCGTAGCCGCTCACCGGGTCATCCTCTTGCACCCGCAGCATTCCTGAGGCCACTTCTGGTCCATACACTGCCAGCAGCGCGTCCTCTGGCCTGCCGCTGCCTGGAGTTGCCACTGCGGTGCGCCCCTCCACGACCAGTTGAATGCGGACGCCCGGGTAGGCCAGAGCATAACGGTCGATCAATTCTCGGATGCGGGCGGTCTCAGCGGAGTTGGACTTGAGAAATTTGCGGCGGGCGGGGAGGTTCCCGAAAAGGTCGCTGACGGTTACCGCAGTGCCCGGCGAGCATCCCTGGGGTCCTTCGCTAACCTTCTGTCCCCATTGATACTGGACCCGCTGGCCGCCGCCAGCGTCCCGAGGGCGGGTGGTCATCGTTATCTGGGAAACGGCGGCAATGCTGGGAATGGCCTCACCCCGAAAACCCAGGGTGCCGATGGAGTCCAGCTGGTCCTGATGCGTCAGCTTGCTGGTGGCGTGGTGCTGAAAGGCCAGCGCAACCTGACCGGCCGGTATACCTTCACCATCGTCGATGACCCGTACCTGGTCAACGCCCCCACCCTTGATCTCGATGGTTACCTGAGAGGCCCCGGCATCAAGGCAGTTTTCGACCAACTCTTTGACCACTGATACCGGCCTTTCCACCACTTCGCCGGCCGCAATCTGGGAGGCCAGTTCCGGATCCAAAACCTTGATCGGCATGGCAATAAACCGTTTCTCGCCTATTTGAGGACGAGGTAATCAGCTGAGATCGCTAGAATAGCGGCAGCCTGGTGCCCTTGGCCCGATACTGGCGGTCTCCCGAAGTACCGTCGCGAGCAAAGTCACTGATAATATCGTAAATCCGCTCCATTTGCTGGTCAACACTGCGAGCGAAAAAATATGGTGGGACCCATACTCCGCCGAAGGCCGCCACAACCTCCGGATAGTCGTCAATGACGAATTCCGGCTCGAAGGGGATCTTCAGTTCGGCCAAACGATCGTGAAAATGGTGGGTGGGTTTTTCGTAAACCCCGCTGATATAGGATTTCAAGCTGTGTTTTTCAATGACTTCCCATCTTTCGCCCATCCCTGACCAGATATAAATCTCGTGCCCGTCGTCCTTGAGCTTTTGGAAGGTGTCGGTGGTGCCGGGTCTGAGGGAATCATCCAGGCCCAGAATAGTGTAATCGACATCGAAGAAAATTTTCATCAGGGGGTTTAGTTCCTTTTGCATTAATTCACCTTGCAATAATTCACCTTGCAATAATTCACCGCTCCATTTACCAAACAAGCAAGTATGTTAACACGATTAGCTTACAGGTCCAACCAAGACCAGTAGCAAGGCAGTTACCGGTCAGTATCGGTCCGGTTTTGACCGCGCCAGCCAAATCGGCCTGGGCCGGAGCTCATTCGCTGGCCAGCGCGGCCTCAATTGCCTTGATGTTACCGCCCACCAGCCAACGGTCACCCAATTTGATCAGGGGACGGCGCACCAGCCTGGGTTCCTGCAACATCAGCTGGACCATCTCGTCTTCGCCAATGTCCTGACCAGCCAGGCCCATCTGCTTGATGCTGGGACTGCGCCAGGCGAACATATCCGGCAGTCCGACCATTGACGCCAGGCTGCGGATTTCTTCCTCAGTGAAGCGGTCCTTGAAAAAATCCCGCTCCTCCAGTTCTCGGCCATTTTGTAAGAGCAACTCTCTTACTTTGCGGCAGGTGGATCAACGCGTCCAGGTATAAAACCCCACTTTATCGCTCATGATTGCTTCCTGAACTGATATCTTGGCCGTATTTTAACCGGGGTTGGCGTTGCCGAAAAGGACGGCTGAGCCCCGGCGACCAACTGACTTCCCTCGGTCTCTTACATGCCCCTGGCTTGCTCTTGAAGTTCGTACAGTTTGTTGATCGCCTCCAGGGGAGTCAGATTGGCGATATCCACGCCCAACACCTCCTCAACCAGCGGGTGAGACGCCCGGAACAGAGGCATCTGCAACACTGGCGGACCAGACTTGGAACCACGCCTCCCCCCAGGTTTTCCAGCCCGTGACGGCTGCTCCAGGTCGGACAACACTTCCCAGGCCCGGTGGACCACAGCCGGGGGCAACCCGGCCAGACGCGCGACGTGCACCCCGTAGCTCCGGTCGGCGCCGCCGGGAACGATCCGGTGCAGAAACACCACATCGCTGCCCTCTTCAGCCACCGCCACGTTGAAGTTGCGTATCCCCGGCAGGATGTTAGCCAGGTCGGTCAACTCATGATAGTGGGTGGCGAACAGAGACTTGCAGCGCAATCTGGAGTCGTTGTGCAGATGCTCAATTACCGCCCTGGCGATGGACAGGCCATCGTAGGTGCTGGTGCCCCGACCAATCTCATCGAGTATCAGCAGAGACCGGGAAGTGGCCTGGTTCAAAATGGCGGCGGTCTCCACCATTTCCACCATGAAGGTGGACTGGCCGGTGGTCAGATCGTCCTGCAATCCAACCCGGGTGAAGATACGGTCGACCAGGCCGATGGTGGCCTCGGCGGCGGGCACAAAGCTGCCGATCTGGGCCAACAGTGTGATGATGGCCACCTGACGGATGTAGGTCGATTTGCCCGCCATGTTGGGACCGGTGAGGACAATGATCTGAGCGTCGTCATTGGAAAGATAGGTGTCGTTAGGGACGTAGGATCCGGTGGCCAGGACCTGCTCCACCACGGGATGACGCCCATCTTTGATGGAAATAACGTTGCCCTGATCAATCTCCGGGCGCACGTAGCGGTTTCTAACCGCCACCTCGGCCAACCCGGCAAACACGTCCACCTGGGCCACACCCTGGGCCAGACGGCGGATTAACCCGGCAGATTCAGCGATTTGAACGCACACTCGACCGTAGAGGTCCCGCTCCATCTCCTCGATCCGCTCCCGGGCGGTCAGCACCAGAGACTCATACTCTTTCAACTCGGGCACGATGTACCGCTGTCCGTTGGTGAGGGTCTGTCGCCGGATGTAGTCTTCCGGAACCTGCGCCAGATTGACGTTGCTGACCTCAATGTAGTACCCAAAGACCTGGTTGTACCCGACCTTCAGGTTCCTGATACCGGTGCGTTCCCGCTCCCGCTGCTCCAGTCCGGCAATGAACCCCCGGGCGTCGCTGGAGGCCAATTTCAATTGGTCCAGCTCTTTAGAAAATCCCTGGCGGAGAACGCCACCATCGCCCACGCTGCCGGAGGGATCCGGAGCGATGGATTCGGCAATTAACGCAACCACCTGGGGTACAGGCACCAATTCCTGACTCAGCCAGGAGAATGAGCTGCTGTCGCTACCTTTGAACTGCCCGGTGAACTGCCCGGTGAACTGCCCGGTGAACTGCCCAGCCAGGACCGCCGACGCCTCGATCCCTGACTTCAATGCCAGCAATTCCCTGGGCGCCACGGTCCCGGCCTGGACCCGGGCGCAGAGCCGCTCCAGATCGGCGATCCTGGCCAGGGTGTCCAGAGCAGTACGCCGCTGGAAAGCATCCTGGTGGAAAAACTCCACCGCGTCCAGGCGACGGCTCAATTCCGACAGGTCCAGCAGTGGCTGACCCAACCAGCGGCGCAGCAATCTACCGCCCATGGGTGTTCTGGTTTGGTCCACAGTGGACAGTAAAGATAGCTGGCTCTTTCCCCCGCGTCCTGCCTGGAACAACTCGAGGTTGCGCCGGGTCGGGGCATCCAGAGTCATGTAGGCGGCGGTGGAATAAGCGCTTAACGGCCTCAGTTGGACCCGGGCGGATTTGTAGGCGCGGCCCAGATAATCAATTATGGCCCCGGCTGCCCGCACCGCCAAAGGCAGGTCCTCACAACCAAAGGACGCTAAAGAGCGGATCTGGTAATGCTCCATAAGGGCTTCCTGGCACCCCTGGAGATCAAAGGAGGACGGGTTCAGCGGGGTGGAAGGGCGGCCACCAACAGCCGTTTGATCGACCGAGACCAATGCTGGCCCTTTATTGTCAATCACCGGGACATCAGGCACCA
>DASTLM010000380.1:0-9132 GCA_035714945.1 Dehalococcoidia bacterium
CAATCCGGCCTTCATGATTCCTCAGGAGCCATTGTCGGAACGGCTGCCCTGGCTGATTCCGGCGATAGTTGCCCTGGCCGCCGTGATTGTTGGGATATTGCTCCTGGGCGTGTTGAGACAGGCGGGAAAATTCTTGCCTCCCCCCAGTTGATGTTGCTCCTTCGACGGGTTGTACCGCCCCCTGGTCAGAAGAAGTTTCTCCCCGGTCTCCGCCGGCACGCTCCAGTGGGACTTCGACTTTGATTGGGCCAGGACCGCTGCTGATCAGGTTACGAGTTATGGATGCAGTTGGGCGATAGCTCTCTGAGGACGTACCTTTGATAATGGGATTATCTCCGCCGAAGGACAAGCCGTCTGCTTTAGCTGGCGGTTCACGACATCAGGGTTTCGTGGGAGACTGGCAATGGCCGCCGGGTGTCGGGTAAGAGGTCAAGAACCTCGGGCCGGCTCAGCCGTTAATTTTCTGGCGGAGCTGCGGAGGAGGGCAGGTAAAGTCAATCGCAAACCTTAGCGCCTCGGAGGGCGCGTCCTCGGCTCTTCTGAGGTCCCGGTCGAAAACCCGCACGAGCGAATTCCCCGCCAGGTCCTCCAGGCGACAGTCGACGACCACCTGGTGCTGACCTTCTTCCCAGGGTGACTCCGGCTGGAAGCACCAACTCAGCTCCCCGGGACCGGCGCAACCTCGTCCGGCCAGCGGCAGACCCGCCGCGTCGTTAACCCCGAGACTGTGCTGGAGGAGGGCATGGTCGAGGGGGCGGTCGAAGCTTATCGTCAGCGGGTCCATCGACCCAGCGTTAGGGACGCTGCACCGCCAGTCCGACGGATTAACCCTGAGTCTCACCGGCTGGCCGATCTCGTAACGTCGTACCGCCCCGGTACGGAGGGATCGTCCGGCGGCGTCGCGGAAATCAGTGGCAACGGTTACGATCACCGGCACGCCCTCGATCAAGGGGTAGCCTGCCTCCTGGTTGGGGGCCAACCCGCGCTTGATCCTCCCCGGATCAAGCAGGAGCGTGAGGCGCCGGCGCTCCGGGTCCCACAACTCCGGTTCCATGGTGAGGAAGACTCCTTTGAGTGGCTCGGCGTTATCGGCGCGGCGCACCTGGATGCCGCGGGCAACCCAGCCCTCACTCATTGGACTGGAGAAATGGATATAGAGTTTGAGCTGGTTGACCGGCAATTGGTCGGCACTGGGGTAGATCGCAACGACGTCGGTTGCCGGGACGCCATCTGACGCTGGGCGCTGGATGGTCCAAACTTCCGGGCGGCCGGCGCCCTGGCCGCCAATTGCCGGGTCGACCAAAAGCGAGTAGCACCTGCCATCCAGAAATGGGAATCTGGGAAGGAAATAGACCGAGCCCCGGTCGAATTCAAAGCGGCCGGCAATGGGCTGGACGGCACGAAAATCGGCGCCGGATCCCAGGAGTTCGTTCAGGGACTCATTGGGGAGGACCACCAGCCGCCGCGAAAGCTCGGCGGCGGCCAGCGCCTCCAATTGCTGAAACCCAGTTACGGTCCAGCCCCGAACCCGGAGGCAGCCACGCCCCCGGTGCTCAGACCAATCCAGTTCCAGTCGATGACCTTTCGTCACAGAGTCGCAACGTCGTAGGAGCGCAGGTGGATTTCCCCCGCTTCCTCCTCGTGCAGCATCAGCACGTGGCTGCCGTTCAAGTTGGCTAACCGGCGCACGCCTGGATGCGGCAGGTCCTGACGGGGTGGTCCGACCGTCGGCGATAGTGGCCCGTCCCGCCGCTCGTCCAGCGACCGGTCCGGTTCCGTGAGCGGCCCCTGTTGATCGATGTCATTGCAGGCAATCTTGGTCAGGGGGTGGTTGGCATTGGAGATCAAAAGAAACTCCTCGCCTCCGGTCACGTACGACACTATGTCCAGGGGCCGGTTGTGGGCGCCCAGTTCGGCCACCGTCTTGCCCATGAGGTGGGTCCCGGACTTGAGATCCCGGAGAGAGAATTGGACCACCGGCGTGCAGGTATAGCTGGCCAGGATACTGGTGTTGTTGGCGTACGGCACGAAAGTGCGAATCGGCGCGGCAGTCTCGTACCGGCCGTGGGAGACGTGGAATATCTCCAACGAGTTGGTCAGGGTGCGACCCCTGAACGGGAAGGGAATCCGCCGCAGCGTCGATGAGAACTCCTCGTTAGAAGTTCCTGCCACCAGCAGAAGGCCATCAACGTAGCACATGTCGGTAACTGTCACCGTCCGGAGCTGGTCCCGAGATACCAGGCGGGGGTCATCCTCGGCCGCTGCGTCCTCGATTAACGACTGTGAGAACGGCACGTCCTCCAGGGGCACATCGGATATGGTACCGTCCGGGCCGACTTTGATCAGGACCGGCAGAGCAGCCTGGCCCCTGCCTCGCATCACGGACAGGTAGACGTTCTGCGACACCGGGTGAACTGCCATGTCCCGAATCAAGATATCATCCCGCGAGCAGCCCAAATATGCCGCCAGCGGCGTGGCCAGATTTTCGACATTGATCTCCCTCTGCTGGTTCGCCAGGTCGCGATCACCGATATCGATCGCGAAGATGGCGGCCCCCACGTTGTCCCCGACGAATAAGATTCCTTCCGGGCCAAAGGCCAGGGGGCCAACCGATTTGATTCCTGGCGTACCGACTTCCAGGCCATACTTGCCTACGGCAATTGCCAAGTCACGCTCTGTCATCTTCGCCTCCTGCTCACACCGAATCTTGGTCTGAGCCTACTCTATCACTATGCCCAACTCGCCGCAACAACCAGTCCTTATCGCCTGCCCACCGGCAACCCTTGAGACTGACCGGGATGGTCCCGGTCAACGGCCAGCCCGCCTCGCGGCCTGGCGGCAGCGGAGATCTGGACGATGCTGGCCGGAATACCGGACTCGCCAGTGGGGCTGCGGGACCAGGCCATCCTCCTCCTGGAGGAAAGCGGAAAAATTCGGGGAATCCGGTGACACTTGACTTGCTAATGATGCCAGTTTATCCTCTAGTGCGACGCTAAATGCGCTATTCTTGTACCACAAAGTACCATGTTTTTGCCAGCAAGGACCGTGTTGGGGGAATTCAGCTCGATCTGGCAAATCGGGGATAAGTCCAAACCGGAGTAAGACAGTTGCCCAGTTCATTCGAGATAACCGCCGCTACGAACAGCATCCGACTGGATCCCAACCGGTCTGGACAGGCTTCTTTCACCGTCTTCAACGGCCGGGGCAGGCCCGCTCCGGGTCGAGCCAACATAGTGCCGCTGCAGAACAATACCAATGGCTGGTACACCCTGGATGGGAACAGAGAACGAGACTTTGACATTGCTTTAACCAGTCAGTACACAGTACGAGTCACAGTTCCCCCAGAAATACCGGCGGGCAGCTACTCCTTCCGACTCGATATGGTGGGAGTGGATAATCCCGATGAAGACTCCACTCAAGGACCGGTTGTCACCTTTGAGGTACCGGAGCCGGCGGTGAAGAAACCGATCCCCTGGAAGATCCCCGCCATCATCGTGGCATTAGTGCTGGTGGTCATAGTCGCGGCCGTTGGCTTCATACTAAAAGACGGAGGGAGCAACCCAGGCCTGATTCCAGAAGTTGTCGCGGGTTCGTCGATTGCCGAGGCCACCGCAATCCTGACAAAGGCGGGGTTTGTCGTAGCAGATGAGACCCAGGAGCAGTTCAGCGGTGAAGTTGCCCGGGGTATGGTCACCGGAACCGACCCGCCGGTGGGCAGCGAGGCAGCGCATGGAGCAACTGTCACCCTATTGATTTCCAGGGGGTCCGCGGCTTGGAAGACTTTGCACTGGGAGATCATAGGGGACCGCCCCATCATCGACCCGACCGGCAAGCATTGGGAAAAGTACGAGCAAGACCCAGGCCTGTCTGGGTTGTACCTGCCGCTTAAAGACGAAGAATCCGTAATCGAAACCCTGGGGGATTACCTGGAGCTCAATTCGGATAACACATTTGAGATGGGTGAAGGAGAGAACGAATTTAGTGGAAGTTGGCAAAGTGCCGGCGATGAGATAGTTCTCAATATCGATTGATCAATAAGGAGAAGCAGTATGACGCCTACCAGATCAGACCTGGGGGTATACCGTATCGGTTGGCTTGCTGGTGTTGCGATTTTAGCCCTGATTCTAGGCACCGGGTTGGTCAGCCGATTGGGTGCCCAGAATGGTACGGGCGGAACCATTAATGCCTGCAAGCACGACCGGACTGGCGTATTGAGAATTGTTGACGCCAGCAGTTCCTGCGCTGGAGGTTGGACCGCGTTGAACTGGAATGTTCAGGGAGCGCCGGGCGCGCCAGGGGTGCCTGGCCCGCAAGGCGCTCAAGGTCCCGCTGGTCAGGCGGTGACAACTGGCTTGTTTACCGCCACCGGCCAAGGCGAAGTAATCTTATCCAGTTCAAACGGTTGGAACGAATTTCCTAGCCTTTCCAGAGATATCTCCCTGGCCAAAGATTCTCTGGTTCTGGTTTCTTATCAAATTACTATGGGCGGGAACAACCGGCACCTGGTAACCCGATTAGCGGTTGATGGTGAGGAACAGATGACCAGTCGGGCAATTGATGGCGATACTCAATACTGGTCACCAGCTAATCTGTGGCTAGGCCAGCTCCCTGTTGGCGACCACAATTTGAAAGTTGAATATCGAACTCCGGCGGGCGGCTCGAATAACCCCGCCGGTTCTGACTGGAACAGCAGAGTGCTCAACGTTTTGGTCTTTAACCCCAATTAGATTCGTGGCTGACATTATAGATGGCCCTGAAGAAATGGCCCCGATCAAGGCCTCAGGGCCACCCATAACAGCTGAGTTCGACCAGGAATAAAGCCTCAAAGCCTCCCCGCAACGTCACCGACTAGTCGGCATCTACCTCACTTTCCTTCAGAAGACCCGGCAAACAGAAGACCCGGAAAATTGAGATAACTTCAACTTCTCGATGGATTGACGGGTTCAGGCGATATTCGCCGCCTCGACCTGGTTGGCTGCCCCAAATTTGGAGAATTTATACCTATAATATTCTCCTATATCCCCTTGATAGCTACTTTATTGATACCAATCGGACCAATCGGTGTACTGTGTTTGGCACTCGCAACCTGGACTATGTTGTTAGTATCTGCTGTGAAGAGAACCAGGCGCCAACCTCTGGCGAGGGACAGTTGAGACTATCCTGGCACCGCTCGCTACGCAGGCAGCAAATGGAAAGTAACTCTAGCTCGAGCCTTTTGCACGCCCATAGTGGATGGCAAGAGTGGAATTGTAATTGGAATTGTAATTAGTCGTCAGTCCTTTAAAGCCAGACCACAGAACGACCGGTTAAAGAACTCCGGCAGGCGACCGGAAACCCCGGTCCGGAAGGCCTCACGCACCGGGAAATCAGCTTGATGGGGGAAACCCGGGCTAGATCGACAGGAGGAATCGTTGAACCGGTATTTTAATCGAGAGTGGTCGGCCATCTGGTTCTGGGGAATTCTGGCAATTTGCTGTGCCCTGGTTGTCATAACCCTGTTCCAATTCGAAGTGCGGGCGAGTACCGGGATCGTACAATTTCTATCCAGGTTCGTTCTCACGGAGGAAAACAATTTTGGTGCCTGGTGGTCGGGGCTACTGCTCTTTGTGATTGGTATCCACGCTTTTGACGGGTACCAGTTGTATCGACTACACCAGCCAGATGCCGCCAGGGGATGGCTCCTGATCTCGATCATAATGATCATACTTTCGGCGGATGAGGTCAGCTCTTTGCACGAAAGGGCGAATGCACTGCTCCATCTTGGCAAGATGCTATCGCTGCTCCCCTTTGGGATTATTCTATCGACCATGCTGGGGTACGCCATAATTTCCTTGTGGTCAGCTGAAGAACATCGGGCCAGGGCAGGGCTCATCTGTCTGGGCTTCTTCTTTTTCGGTACCGTCGCCGTCCAGGAGTATCTTGAAGTTAAGAATCTCATTGACTGGGGGCAACTGGTTACCTTGCGTGGCGCGATCGAAGAAGGTGTGGAATTATTGGCGATGATGGTCCTCCTGGCAGTGAGTATTGGCAACACCCGGGGAATATTTGCGCGGAAGGGCGCCGGAGCTTACCCGGCCTTCGAAATCGTGGGCCCGATCAGTTTACCGGGACTGGCCATCGGCCTGATAGCCGCTTCGCTTATTGGATACACCACGTCCCGGCTACCGGACCTGAGTCGCGGTCATCCTGCAGACTGGTTCAGCGCAACGGTGTTTCTACTTGCCAGTCTCGCCGCTGCCAGTCGTTTCATCCGATACCGCGAAAATATTGGGGTACTCAAGTGGGCAATGACCGGCCTTTGCCTGGTCGCCTCGGCAAGTTTCGTGGCGGTCAGTCCTGAGGGCACAATCCGTGTTGCGTCAATCGACGTTAACGCCAGGATGTTGTTATTCCTGGCAGTATCGGCTCTCACCTGCGCCATCTGGGCCTTGAGCTACAAGAACGACGCGGGCGTCTATATCCCAGCTATTGTTGCAATCGTAGGGATCGCGCTGTTCTCAGTTTTCCGGACGAGCCTGTTATCCTGGTTCGTGCTGCCAACTTATCTGGGATTTCTGGTCTACTATGTCAATTCGACTCAATTGATCAAGGTGGTGCACCCGCAAATTCAATCAAATATATTGGCCAGATTAAGCGAAGCTTCCGCTCTGGTGGTTATCGACAGTGATCCCACGGTGGCAGCCAGGGATCAGCTTGAAACACCGGCTCCTCTGGGAACCGGTGCATATCTCTCCGGTTCCCAGAGGAACTCGAGGTCAAAGACCTTGATCTTCTGAGGTTATTTGAGGGTAATGGTATGCAGGCCAGAGATGTTGGGTGCCAGCGGGTACGGTTCCCAATTATCGATGCGGCCCCCCACTCCCCAGGGAATATTCACGTATCCGATTCCTATGTCGTAGCTTTCCTCCCGCAGAATTGGGTAAAGCTCTATCAGGGCTTGTTCTCGTTCCGCGTCGTTCACTATTTGAGCGGCTGCCTGGGTGAGACGGAGGAGCTCCGGGTCTTCGCTTCTGCGAGTGCCGCCCTGGGGATCGCCATAACCTGAAACCACGGAGCTGAGGGCATCACGACGGGTCTCGTTATCTCTCCAGATAATCCCACCGTGCAGCTCTCCGGCGGCCCAGGCCCCCCGGATCGCGGTGCTATCCCCGACCCGTACGTCCACATCCAGGCCCAGTTCCCTCTTCCAGAACTCGGCGGCTAGCTGGGCCGCCTGGGTCTGAAAGGGCATCGATGTAGATTCCCAGGTATGCAGAACTATTGTGTCCGCACCGGCGCCGCCGGGATATCCGGCCTCCGCCAGCAGTTCTCGCGCTTTATCGGGGTCAAAGGGGAAGGGGTCCAGTTCTGGAGTATACCCGATGGTGCTGGGGGTGACTGCTGCCCAGCCCTTTACCTCGAAGACATCGCTGCCTCCGTAGAGCTGGTCTCGGATCAACTCCCTGTCAATAGCGTAATTCAGCGCCTGGCGAAATGCCTTCTTGGCGCAGGGGAGGCTGTCATCTGAATAACAACCCATCATGGGCACCCATACGAAGGAACCTTCCCGGCCGAATATTAATTTTCCGCCGCCGGCTTCCACCTGACTTTTCGCAGCCAAACTAACGGGAGCAATGTCCGCTTCCCCGGCGCGCAGGGCCGACACCCGCGTTGACTCTTCCGGCACCAGGTACAGCGTCAACTGCTCAAAGGGGATTCTTTTGTCCTCCGGGAAGCCGTTGTCCGGCTGGTAGTAGAAGTCATCAAAGCGCTCAAAGTTCATTGAGCTGGCCCGAACGTGGTTTACCAGCTTCATAGGCCCGGCTCCAATGGGATTCTCGTCGTAAGCCACCTCCACTTCGGTGTTATAAAGCTGATCTCGGGCGGGCATCACGTGGTACCAGCCGGTACCCGTTTCGGACAATGTACTGCCAATATATGTGGTGGGTATATTGGTGATTAATTTTACGTCCCGCCCGCTTACCTCCGTCCTGGTCCCCTCGCGAGATAGCCTGACGCCAGTGGGAGCAATGATGTGGTTAACAGCTTCGGGTCCAAACAGATGTCTAAAGCTCCAGTCCACGTCTTCCGGAGTCACCTCGGTCCCGTCCTGCCACATCACGCCTTCTCGTATGGTGAAGGTCCAGGTCAAGCCATCGTCCGAGAGATTCCAGGCACTGGCGATGCCCGGCACCATCTCTCTTCTCTCATTGTCGGAGATGAGAAATCCGTGGATAATTCGACCATAGTTAAGGTCTCCCGCCAGACCCAGCGAGAAAGCAACGTCGAACCGCTCGCTGGCGAAATCCCCCACCATAACCTTGAGTTCACCGGGATAAACCGTGACCTCCTCCGACGGCTCGGTCATTTCAGGCATAGCTGTGGGCCGGGAAGCTTCACCCGCCCCAGAAGCAACGGTGGGGGCTACGGTGGTGTTGGCCTCAGGGGCAGCCGAACTGCCGCAGGCCACCGCCAGCACCGGGACCAGTCCCAGAAGAAGGAATACTAACTTTGCCACCATTATAAAATGTCCTCCAAGTAAAAGTGTTTATCTGAACCAATGTCTGAAATATAACAGGTACTTGCTGTTCGTTCCTCCTTCATTTTTGACCGGATTAACGGATCGCCGGGACATTTGACCCCGGGGATGATACGAACTATAGAGCGGCGTAATGAGCGCGTCAACTATCCTCCGGGTTAACTGATGCGTCTATGCGTTGCCCGGCATCTGCCATCTGCCCGTTGCTGAGACCTTCGTTGACCTGGAGCAAGATGCCAGCGGGGTTGAGTTCACCGGCCAGGGCTCTGTCCCCTGAAATAAGTTCGATCGACTTCGGTCCTCGGGTATTCATTGCCAGTCCATAAAAAGACCGACATTTTCGCTGACCGGTTAATTACTGGCAAAATCGTATACCTACAACAGCATGCGGATGGGAATCAGATCCAGCGTGGACTCCATTATGGGTCGGCCGCAACTACCAGGGCGCCATCAACCAGGAGTTGGTGGTTGGAGACTATCACCCGGTCGCCAGGTAAAACGCCTTCCAGAATTTCGACGCGATCTGCGTTGGCCAGACCTATCTCCACGTCCAGCTGACGGGCCTGGTTGCTCTCTATCTTGAATACGGTCAACCGGTTGTCCCGATAAACCAG
>DASTLM010000381.1:0-7014 GCA_035714945.1 Dehalococcoidia bacterium
CCTGGTCACTCCAACCGGTTACGTCGCACCACCGATCTTCCCCCATCAAATCGGCGGTGAAGATCTTGCTGATGGGCCTGGGATCGCCGAGCAGGTCGAAAACTCGATTTAGCTCCATCGGGCTATTGCCATCAGCCAATACTTCAACTTCGAACAACATAGCCAATCCTGCGCAGAATTCGTTTCCGCTTCGGGTGTCCCAGCATCAGTTTCCAAATTAATTACAAATTAATTATCAGAGTTAATTGTAGGAGCGGCCACGGCCTGCTTCAAGCAATTTGGGACGACTGATTGAGCCATGGCATCTGATGGCTTATACTGGCGGCACCTGATGACTCTGCCCGCGGGAGGAGAACGAAATGCAAGTTGGCTATTTCACCATGCCCCTGCATCCGCCGGGGTCGGACCCGGCCGTGACCATGGAGGCGGACCTGAAGCAGATGGAAACCCTGGACCGATTGGGGTACCGGGAAGCCTGGATCGGCGAGCACTTCACCACCGTTTGGGAGAACATACCGGCTCCCGACCAGTTCATCGCCGCCGCCCTGTCGCGGACCAGGGACATCATTTTCGGCACCGGCGTGACCTGCCTGCCCAACCACGACCCGTTTATGATCGCCCATCGCATCGCCCAACTGGACAATCTGGCCCGAGGCCGGTTTTATTGGGGAGTGGGTTCCGGCGGGTTCCCCGGAGATTTCCAGGTCTATGGCTTTGACCCCGCAACCGGCGCCCACCGGGGAATGTCCCGGGACTCGGTCCAATTGATTCTCAAAATGTGGGAAAATCCCGAACCGGGGACTTACGAAAATACCTTCTGGAAATTTTCCATTCCCGAACCGGTGCCGGAAATTGGCCTCCGGGTCCATTTGAAACCGTATCAGAAGCCCCACCCTCCCATCGGTGTGGCCGGTGTGTCTCCCAGGTCAGACACCCTGGTCTTCGCCGGAGAAATGGGCTGGCTGCCGCTGAGCATCAATCTGGTGCCCACCGAAATTCTGAAGACCCACTGGGAGGCGGTTGAAGCCGGGGCCAGGAAGACAGGACGCACTGCCAACCGTTCCAATTGGCGCATCGCGAAAGAAGTCTATATCGCCGATACCACCGAGCAGGCCCGACAGGAAGTGCTGGAAGGCACCATTGGCCGGGACTTTCGGGGTTATTTCATCCCGCTGATGACCCACATGAATACCCTGAGTCTCTTCAAAGGGGAACGGGAGATGCCTGATGAGGCGGTCACTCCCGAATACCTGCTGGACCACGTTTGGATCGTGGGCAGCGTTGATGATGTCACCGAACAGCTCCGCCAGCTTTATCGGGACGTCGGCGGGTTCGGGGTCCTGCTGGCGATGGGACACGAGTGGCAGCCCGAGAACCAGTGGGTCAGTTCCATGACCCGCCTGAGTCAGGAGGTAATGCCCCGGCTGTCCGACCTGAGGTGAGGCTTTCAGTTCCGGACGATCAATCTGGATAACCTATGCAAATCTCAGTTCTCTGATGCTCACTGCTTGCTCACGCTCTTGCCGGTTTCCGGCATTTCTAGCCGTGTTGATGATGCTCCTGGTCACCGCCTGCTCCAGGCTGGAACCGGCCACCGATTTTCAAGTTACCCTCTTTGACGGCGACGCTTTCCGGCTCTCGGAGCAGGAAGGCCGGTCTGCAGTCGTGGTCAACTTCTGGTATCCGTCGTGTCCGCCCTGTCGGGAAGAAATGCCCGAGTTTGAAAAAGCCTGGCAGCGGTATCAAGGCGACGGCGTACGCTTTCTGGGCCTGTTCGTTCCGACGGGAATCGATTCAGAGCGGGACGCCAGGGATTTCGTCGATGAACTGGGCCTGACTTTCGACTTCGCCACCGACCGACAGGCCCTGATCGCCCGGTCTTACCAGATCGAATACTTCCCAACCACCTATTTCATTGACGCTCAAGGAAGGGTGGCCAGAATCGAGATTAGCAATCTGGACCTGGAGACCATCGCCGGCATTATCGCCGATATGAATCCGGGCTAGAAGGCGCGAATTTTGATGCCAGCCTTTGACCGGCGATAAATGGACGTGCTGGACTGGATATTGGTCGTGATCCGCTGGGCGCATGCCCTGGCAGCGGTGGCCTGGGTTGGCGGCGGCATGTTTTACGTTCTGGTGCTGCGCCCGGCCTTGCACCGGTCACCGGCGGCGGAGCCGACTAACCGGGCCATCGGCGCCGAATTTCGGGGATTGGTGAATACGGCGATTGCGGTGCTCATAATCACCGGCATCGTCCTTTCCGCCAGCCGCCTGACCGCCGATAAGGTCAGTATAGCCTACATCGTAGTCCTGGCGGTGAAGATTGCCCTGGCCCTGTATCTGTTTTACATCGTGCGGTTCCTGCGCCAGCGGGCCTACCCGGATGAAATCATGACTGGTCCTGGCTGGTGGTCCCGGACCAGGAAGGGTCTGACCGGGACCACCGGCGTGCTGATAATCGGTGTCCTGGTTTTTGGTCTGGCCGACGTGCTGAACGCCCTGTTTGAACGCGGCTTGACTCAGTGAAAGTAATAAATCAGGCAAGCAATAATTCAGCCCTCGAAGGAGGTCAATTGAAACGAGAACTGATGGAGATTCTGGCCTGCCCGGTCTGTAAGGGCGTCCTGGAGTTGCGTGTGGCGACCGAAGCAGGCGACGAGATTATTGAAGGGTCATTGCACTGCGCTGAGTGCCGTGAGACGTACCCGATTGAGGACTCGATACCCAATCTACTGCCGCCACAACTGCGAACTTGACGTGTTCGGCAACCTGAAACCCGCGGCCGCCCACCTGGCGGCCGCAGTTTAGATCGACTTCCAGGGTTCGACTAATGGACCCTCTGGTACTTGGAGAAGCTCCGCAGTTCCTTGGGGGGATTCATTTTGGAACCCCGGATGGTGTAGGAGACCTCCGAAACGTAGATATCCCCGTGGGAGTCAACGGCGATGCCGTGGGGAGCAATGAACTGGCCCGGGCCTTCCCCTTCATTCTTGTCGCCGAATACGCACACCCGCTTGCCGTTCAGGTCGTAAATTGACACCCGATGTCCCAGGCCCGGCGCGTCATCCACGCCGCCCATGCCGTTTAGCTCGCCGATGTAGATATGGTCCTGCCAAAGTACCATCGAGTCAGGCCGGTGAATGTTGCTCCACATGGTGATAAACCCGCCTTCGGGATCGAAAATCTGCACCCGGTGGCATTCCCGGTCAACCACATAGACCCGGTCGTCGTTGTCGAAGGCGATGTTGTGCGGCCGGATGAATTGCCCCGCGTCAATCCCCGGCTCTCCCCAGGAGAACTTGTACCCGCCCTCGGGAGTGTAGACGTGGATGCGGGAGTTACCATAGCCGTCGGAGATGTAGATATCTCCGTTGGCGTGCCGGATGGCTGCCGAGGTGGGGCGGTTGAAAGGTTGGCCACTCCAGCGAGGAGATGGATGGTTTCGTTCGCCAATTTCCATCACCTTTTCGCCATCGGGGGTGAACTTCTGAATTGTGTGGATGCCGTCGTCGGCGGCCAACAGGGTATCGTCGCTGGGGCTATAGTACAGTCCGTGGGTGCGGTTTTTGCTGAACTGCCCCTCCCCGAAAGAACGGATGAAGTGCCCGTCCTGGTCGAACACCATGATGGGGTGCTCCCCCCGGGTGAGAATAAACACCCGGTCCGCGCCATCGACTGCCACGCCCGGACATTCCAGCAGCTTCATGCCTTCGGGCAGATGCACCCAGTTGTCGACAAAACGATACTGAAAGTCGCCCTCACCATATATATCGGCCATTTTGATTACCTCGCTTGTCTAGATAGCGGCGGAGCCAGCAACCGCAGGTTTAACCGTGGGGGTTCCTCTGCTCCGCCAGGATGACGCTATCCTAAGGTCTGCCACCTACAGTGTCAAGCTGAGATCAGGCCAGTATGGCGCTGCCTTCTCCCTTGAGGTAGTCAGCGGTACGCAGGGCCAGGGCCTCGATGGTAGTGGTGGGGTTGATGCAGGCCCCGGTGGTGAATATGCTGCCGTCAATCACGAACAGATTCGGTACGTCGTGGGCACGTCCCCACCGGTCAACCACCGAATTGTTGGGGTCGTCGCCCATTCTAGCTGTGCCCAACAAATGCCAGCCAGCGTTGCGGCGCAGCCGGGATGTCAGCACTTTCTTGGCCCCCGCTGCTTCCAGCACTTCTTTGCCCCGTTCCACCGCATGGTCCAGCATCTGGTTGGTGTTCTCGCTGACCGTGTACTGGACTTTGGCCGCCGGGATACCGTGGGAGTCGGTTAGCACCGGGTCGAGGGTCACTCGATTGTGCGCTTCAGGCAAATCCTCGGTCATCAAGGTAATCCCCATCATATGACCGAACCGTTCCGAGAACTCCTGGTGATGACCGTCGCCCCAGGATACCGGCTGGGCCAGTAGACCGCCCAGGGCGGAGGCCAATGGCGGAAGCTCATTGCCCAGTACCTGCATGTCGTAGCCCCGGACAAAGCCCCGGCTGGCGTCGGTCTCGTAGAACTCCTGGCTGAGCATGGCGCTGCCCCGTGGCCCGCCCTTCTGCTCGAACCAGTCATCGAAGATGCCCAGCACAATGCCGCAGGGGTGGTGCATCAGGTTCTTGCCCACCAGGCCGCTACTGTTGGCCAGACCCTGGGGGAACAGGCTGGACTTGGAATTGAGCAGCACCCGGGTGGTGCCAATGCCGTTGCAGGCCAGTACTACGACCCTGGCTCGCTGAATCAGTAGATTTCCCTGAGCGTCATAGTACAGCGCGCCCTCGGCTCGCCCCGATTTGTCGACCTGGATTTCTCTAACCCTGGCGTGGGTCTTGAGTTGGGCTCCCTTCATCAAGGCTTTGGGCCAGTAGATGATGTCCGAACTACTGAAGGAACGCAGGTAACCGCCGTAGTCCGGGTCGCGGCCATCGTGTTTGACCGAAGAAACCGCGCTATCCGCCGGCCACCAGTGCCAGCCCAGCTGGTTGAACCCCCGGGCCACCGCTTCGCCACCGGGGCCGAGGGCCAGCGGCGGACAGGGACGGTCGGTTTTGGGAGGGTAGGCCGGGTCGCCGCGCAAGCCGGAAACCCCCTTCATGCGGTCGTTAAGGTCATAGTATGGCTCCAACTCTTGATAGGTCATGGGCCAGTCGTCGGCCACGCCGTCCAGCGTCCTCACCCGAAAATCCGAGGGGTGGAACCGGGGAAAATGGGAGCCCCAGTGTATCAAGCTGCCGCCGACGGCGTTGTACATCAGCGGCGAAATGGGGGTCTCGCTTTCATTGACTGGATAATCCTCAGGCAGGCCCCGAAAGTTGGGATTGGGATGAAAATCCCTCTGCCAATGCAGTTGGCTGTCGGGTTCCGCGGTGGGGAAGGCGTTGAGGGGCACCCAGCCGCCCTGTTCCAGACAGACCACTTTGATGCCCGCTTCGGCCAGGCTCCAGGCGAAGGCCCCGCCGGAGGCTCCGGCGCCAATTACCAGCACATCAGCGATGTTTTCTTGCTTTGCCATAGTCCCCTTCCCTATTTTTTAGCTTGACCCCCAATCCCGAGCCGCGGCGAACCGCTGGCGGTGGGCCTGGCGAAGGATGATCGGGGCAAGTCCTTCCGTCCCCAACCGTGGGTCGTTCTGGACCGAGGTCCGACTTGAGTTGATGCCTGAGCTGATGAACGATGAGTGTCCGGCTAACCGCGCTCGAACAGGGCTGCCACGCCCTGACCGCCGCCGACGCACATGGTCTCCAGACCGAACTGGACGTCGCGCCGTTCCATTTCGTGGAGCAGGGTGGCCAGGATGCGAGCCCCGGTGGCCGCTATCGGGTGCCCCAGGGATATACCGGAGCCGTTGACGTTCAGCCTGTCCTCATTGGGCAGCTTCCACTCCCGCAATACCGAAAGCACCTGGGCGGCGAAGGCTTCGTTAAGCTCGATCAAGTCCATGTCCTCCAGGGTCATGCCGACCTTGTTCATCAGCTTGATGGCCGCGGGCACCGGCCCGATGCCCATGTAGGCTGGATGGCAGCCGGTAACTGCCCATCCCTTGAGGAAACCCATTGCCTTCAGGCCCAACTCCTCCAGTTTGTCCTCGGCCACCACCAGGCAAACCGACGCCGCATCGTTCTGGCTGCTGGCGTTCCCCGCGGTGACGGTTCCGTCCTTCATGACTGGCCGCAATCGCCCCAATGCCTCCATTGAGGTGTCGGAGCGGGGGCCTTCGTCCTGGTTAAAGGGGACCGGGTCGCCCCGACGCTGGGAAACTGGTACGCCAACTATTTCGTTATCGAACCGGCCCGCCGCAATGGCGGCCACTGCCCGCTGATGACTACGCAGGGCGTACTCGTCCTGTTCCTCGCGGGAAATTTCATACTGCCGGGCCAGGTTTTCGGCGGTCTCAACCATGCCGGAGATGCAGCCGAACCGCTCTTCGGGGGAGATGGTCTCCCGCGCCCGGGCCAATCGGTCGTGCATCGTCACCGAGCCGAATCGAGCGCCCCAGCGGGACTCATTTACATAAAATTCGGCGTTGCTCATGCTCTCGACGCCGCCAGCAATCACCACATCGGCGTTGTCGGTCTGGATCAGCATGGAAGCGTTGAGGACTGCTTGCAGTCCGGAAGAACACCGGCGGTCCAGCTGATATCCCGGCACTTCGATGGGCAGGTCAGCCTTCAACGCCGCCAGCCTACCGATGGCGGGATTCTCGCCGCTGGGGTAACCGTGGCCGAGAATCACGTCGTCCACCTTCTCGGGGGGCAGTCCGCTGCGGCGCAACACTTCCTTGATCACGGTGGAGGCCAGGTCCGCGGCTGAAACACCTCTCAAGGCGCCGCCGAAACCGCCCACCGCGGTGCGCACCGGCGAAACGATAGCTACTCTTCGCATCGGTAACTCCTCAACTGGATCAGGGATTATAGTAAAAATGGGTGAAGGTCAACATCCTGTACAAGCAATAATATAACTCTTTTGCTCCGGTGATGTCGAATGGGGGTGCAATACGGTCCGGGTAAATCAGCCCTCAAACGCCA
>DASTLM010000382.1:0-7256 GCA_035714945.1 Dehalococcoidia bacterium
CTTCCCTCCCACTTCTGGCGACCACTGGGCACGGTGGTCCGAATGCGGGTTCTTTGAGGAGGAACTGCCCGACGAGCGCATCGGACACAACCTGGAGCACAGCAATATCGTGGTCAGCTACAACCTGAGCACTCCGGAAGAGGTGGAGCAGCTTCGTAAAGTAATGAACGGCATCCGCCTGGCCAATACCACCGGAGTGACCCGAGCCTACAGCAAGATACCGGTGGGCACGGTGGCGTTGTCGGCCTGGGGTGTATCCGACACCATGGAAGGCATCGACCAGGACCGGATCGAGAAATTCTTCAATACTTACGCCGGCAGGCTGGGGCCTGAGGGCAACCTCTCCTGCTTGAACTCGGGCGTATTGCCCTGAGCGAAAGGGGGGAACCGGTTGTTTTTGGCAAAGGTGTTCGTCACCCTTAAACCCGCGGTCAATGACCCTCAGGGGTTGACGGTGATGGGCGGTCTAAAGACCCTGGGATTCAAATCGGTGGAAAGTGTCCGATTGGGGAAGTACCTGGAGGTAACGGTCAACGAATCAGATCGTTCCCAGGCTGAGGCCCAGGTGTCCGAGATGTGCCGGCAGCTGCTGGCCAACCCCGTGATTGAAGAGTTCCGCTACGAACTGGAGGCACTGGCTCCCCGACCGGGTGAGAGTTCAGGGCATCCCGGTGCTTCCGGAAAATCCTGACACAGTCTACCCTGGCACCAACAACGGCCCCTATCGCAGTTCTAACCGGGGCAGCCACTGGGAACGGCTGGGCTATCCGGCGGGGGCCCCGGGAGTGTGGCAAGCCCGCCCTCGGTGAAAACCCTAGCCCAGGCTCCGCTGCAACAAGTCGACGATTTCGGTGACACTGGCGCGCTGCCACTCCCCGGCTTTGGCGCCGGTGCGGGCGCGACGCTCCCGGCCAAAATCCTGCTCGGTGATGTCGGGGTTCTCGGCCCGAATAGCCTCTTCGATTCCCTGCATCTCCCGATCGGCCACCTCCGGCCGCTCAATCCAGTGGCAGATATATTGGTGGTCCCGGCTGTAGAACACCGCGGTGGGAATGGACATCCATTGGCCGTTCTTCAGAAACTCGTTCATAATGTCGTGGTGCTCGTCCCGCGGGAACACCCTCATCTCCAGACCCCCCGCCTCGGCGATGCGTGCCAGCACCGGCAGGCCCCGCACCACGTCACCACACCAGTCCTCGCACAGCACCAGCATGCTGGTCGGGCCGCCGGCCCGTTGCGCCAGGTCCCGCAATGCTCGGGTCTCCTCGGGAGTTACTTGGAAGTTACCGTAGTACTCCTCCATACGGCCCTTATTCACCTTGATCTGGTTCATGTAATCGGCGTAGGTGAGCCCCTGGGCAAACCTTTCTGGAGTTACCACGCTGGTCTGTCGCGCCATCTGCTCCACCTCCTGACTGGAGAATTTCTAGCTGTTCCGCCTCATGATTGAGTATTGGGACGGGAATTATCAGGACCGGCCTACAGCCGGTCAGCCGATCTCTCAACCAGTGTGTCCTTCAAACCCGATTTCCACCCGGCCGTCGGGATAGACGATGATCGGCACCGTGTCGCCGTAGTCCAGGGCCTGGTCCAGAGTCTCCTGGGACTGATCCACCCGGCGCTCTTCGTATTTGACACCCTGACGACGCCACGCGTCGCGCAACCGGTCGCTGGCCGGTCAAACCGTGAGGGTATATACGATCGGTACGTCGGCCATATCAGCCTCCCCAGAGCAGGTCATGCCATTCTACAACGTCGGGTCAGGGCTGTCACCATCTGGTGGGTCTCCCGGCCGGGCCAATCGGGTCCCCGTACCGGATATGAGACCAGGGTGGGTCGAAGTTGACCAGCATTACACCATTACCCCCTGCGGTTCACCCTGGAGCGAGATGGGATACTGATAGTTCAATGGGCACTGCAACCCAGCAGTTGCAACACTTGTCGACGACGCCAGCGTAGACCTCCTGCTTAATCGTACCTGATTCTGGGGTTGACATAGGCGTAAAGGATGTCCACCACCAGGGTGGTGACGATGTAGAAAAAACCGGCGGCCAGCACCGTGGCCTGCACCACCGGGAAATCCCGCTGGTTGATGCCCTGCAGCATCAGCCGGCCGACGCCGGGCCAGGCAAAGACCACTTCAATCACCACCGAGCCGTTGAGCAGGCCCGCCAGAGTCAGCCCGGAGAAAGTCAGAACTGGTATGATGGCGTTTTTCAAGGAGTGCTTGTAGACCACCAGCCTCTCCGGCAGGCCCTTGATCCGGGCGAACTTGACGTACTCGCTGTCCAGCACCTCCAGCATGCTGGACCGGGCCAGGCGCAGCACGCCGGCCATACTGGCCCAGGACAGCACGAAGGCGGGAAGGATAAAGTGCTCCGGACCTCCCCGACCGAAGGTGGGCAACCAGCCTAATATGGGGCCGAACAGCAGGATCAGCATGATGGCGATCCAGAAGCTAGGGGCGGCGATGCCCACCACTGCGAAGAACTTGCCGGCTTGATCGAATATCGAGCCCCGCTTCACCGCTGACAAAATGCCGAGAGGTACCCCCACCATGACGATCAGCAGAAAGGCAACCCCGGCCAGTTGTAATGTGGCCGGGAACCGCTCCAGGAGCATCTCCCGGGCCGAACGGCCGGTGAGGTGAGACTTGCCAAAGTCACCCCGGATAGCCTTGCTCAAGAACTGCCCGTACTGGACCACCAACGGCTTGTCCAGTCCCATGTTTTTCTTCATCTGTTCGTATTCTTCTTTCCTTCCCTCACCTTCTTGACCCAAGAGGTAAAGAGCGGGGTTTCCCGTCAGGTGTACGCTCAAGAACACCGCCAGGCTGAGAAACACCAGGGTGATTATCGCTTGTGCTGCCCGTATTATGATGTAGCGATGCATCGGCCACCTATGTGCGGAGTCTAACTGTACCGCTTCTTGATTTCAGGCCCCACCCTTCGTCCTTTTGAAGGGTAGGGCCTGATCAAAGCCCAAGCCACCCATGCTAATGACAGCTGCTAATGACAGCGGAAAGGCCTGGTGCTCATCGGCTACTTTAAGGTTATGGTGTGCAGGGCCGAGGCGTACTCGGCCACGGGGTAGGGCTCCCAGGTCATGATGCGCGTCCCCACTCCCCAGGGAGCATTGACATAGCCCACGCTAATTTGATAAGCCTCTTCCCGGATCCGCCGGTAGGTGCTATTGAAGACATCTGCGCTCTCCAGGAACCCCAATTGATTCATTTGATCCAGGGTCTGTTCCGCCAGGGCAAACAACTCAGGGTCGCGATGTAGCAACCGAAGTCCGCCCATCTCGGGGGAAGCGTAGTAGAGCCGCAATGTCCCCGCGCCCTGCATTCTGGTGTTGTTGGCCACCCACGAGACGGTGCCGTCGAAGTCCTCAACGTTAAGCGTGCGGATCTGACCATAGGTGGTTTTATCCATGACCCTCACCTCCGCATCGATCCCCAGTTCCTTCTTCCAGACATCCGCGGTCAGTTGGGCTGCCTCCACCAGCGAGGGGATCACCTGGTCCTGGTAGGTATTCATTATCAGCTTGCCGAAATCCTTGCCCGAAGGGTTGGCGGGAGTCTTGTAACCGGCTTCCGCGAATAGCTGGCGGGCCCTGTCCGGATTGAAGGGCACGGGGTCCAGGTCGGGGCTGTACCCGACGGTGCTGGGGGTAATCACCCCCCACCCCTTTATCTCCATCACCTCGGGACCGCCAAAGAGCCGGTCCCGCATCAACTCCAGGTCAAGGGCGTAGTTGAGGGCCTGGCGGACCCGCTGGTCGTGGCAAGGGTACTGGGGGTCCCGGCACCCCCAGAGGTGAGATTCGATAATTGCGGATTCCGGACTGAACACCATGCGCCCGCCCCCGCCCTCCACTTGCTGGCGGTTCGACAGGCTAACCCGAGCAATATCGGCTTCCCCCGTTTGCAGCGCCGCGGCCCGGGTAGCCTCCTCAGGGACCATCCGCAGGTCCAGCTGCCTGAATTGCACCCGTTTGTCGGTGGGGAAACCGTTGGCTGGCTGGTAGTAGAAGTCGTCGTGCCGTTCGAAGGCCACCAACTCCAACGGTACGTGCTTCACCACCTTCAATGGCCCGGCGCCGACCGGCTGGTTCTCGTAGGCCTCCAGTTCCTGCTCATCATTCAGGTGCGCCCGCTGGGGCATGATTTCGGTTACCGACGCTCCCCCTTCATTTTCCGAAGAGTGTACCCACAAGTCGGGAGTAGCCTCTGTGGTGAACAAACTCACCTGGTTGGTCCCCGGCCCCAACTCTATCCGGTCCATCAAACCGGAGAAGCGGATGCCGGGCGAACTCTTGGAGTATTCTGCGGCTTGAGGCCCCATGGTGTGCTGGAGGGTCCACAAAACATCTTCCACCGTTATATCCGTACCGTCGTGGAACTTGAGCCCCTCCCTGATGGTATAGGTCGTTGTCTTGGCATCACTGGATAATTCCCACTTGCTGGCGATGCCGGGGAGAAAGGCCATCTGCCCATTCGAACGGTCCCAGGAGATCAGGTTGCCGTGGAAGTGCTTCCGTATATTTTTATCCGTGGAACCAAAGACGCTGTCGAACCGTTCGGCGCCAAAGTCGGCTGTCAGCATAGTCACCTTGCCGGGGTTGACCATCTTCTCAGCCTGCACTTGGGGGAGAGCGGTGGCGGCAGGAACCGCGGTGCCCGCGGCGGCGGCCGGTGGCGCTGAGGTGGCCGGAGCCGACGTGTCCGTCTCCGGCGCGGCCGCCGAGCCGCAGGCTACGACCAAGAGCAGCGCGAGCACCAGAAGTGTCAGTGGCAGTACCTTAACGCCCGTGAACCAACGGTATTCCATGATTGCACCTCCGTTCAATTCGTGGATTGGGCTTGCCGGGTCAACCCGCCGTTCAGCCTCCTTATTGCCTCAGGTGCTTTGTTTGAGCGAACGACCCAGCTGAGGCCTATATTTTTGGCTAACCCATGTGACAACTACTAAGCCACACCATACTCTTCCCTCCGACTCTCCCACGGCCGCTTCGGCAAAACCGGCGGTAAACAAGGCGCTCTATCCCAAGTTTGTTTATCGATAATAATATGCCCGTACATGACTAAAATCGGCACATAAATGGTTGATCACGTACCACAAGAGTTATCGATCACCCTTCTATCAAAGCCTTCTCGCTACAGATTGTGCGTTATTTAGCGTATCTGAATGATTAGTGTCAACCCACGGATAGTAAATATTCTTGCGGCCGATCTATCAGTTTGGGCAATAACCTTCTAGCTATTGGCTTGGGCCCATTGGGTGAGTGCGATACAATTGTCCTGTATAATGTCGCTGGCCGTTAGAGGCCTGACCAAGCGATGAAAATGAGGAGGCAGGATGATAGCGCTGATAGTCACCATCAACATCAAGCCGGGATTCAAAGACCAGTTCATGAAGTCGATGATGGGAGACGCCCGCGGCTCAAATAATGACGAGCCGGGTTGCCTGCGGTTCGATGTGCTTCAGGACAATGAGGATGCGAATCGCCTGCATCTCTACGAAGTGTACCGGGACGAGGCGGCGGTGGCGGCGCACCGGGCCGCTCCCCACTTCACCAGGTGGCGGGAGGAATGCAAGGACTGGTTCGCCACCGAGAATGTGCGCCGCCTCGCCACTCCGGTCTACCCGGCACCGGAAAAATGGCGCAAGCGTCCTCCGGCGGATTGACCAGGCTTATCAGTACCGTCCCGTCTTATTTGGCGGCGGCCCGGGGCAGTTCTTTAACGCGAATGTTGGACACCAGGAACACCGACTCGTCCAGACGACGGATGCCGAACTCCTGGAACTCGTCGCCGACCACCAGGTACTGGGACAGCACCGCCAGCAAGTCAATCTTCAAGGCGTTGATGACGTCCGGAGACAGGTCCATCCGGTCTCGCATCAGGGCCAGTTGCAACCGGTCGCGAGCCGCATTCTTGGTGTTTTCCCTTCTGGTAACGACCCATCGTATCAAATCACGCATGGGAATACGCACCCCGATTTATACCCATTATTTCTTTGACTTTTTCGATGATCCCGGTCTTGGGGTCCAGGTCCATTAGCGGGATGTCGTCGCCGTCAATTCGGGCCGCAATCCGGGAGAAAGCTGCTCCCGACGGCGCTCGTTTATCATAGATTACCGGAATGCCCTGATTGGTGGCGATGATCAAACGGTCGTCGGCCGGCACCATCCCCAGGATGTCGATGGCCAGCAACTCGGTGATATCGTCCCGGTCCATCATGTCACCCCGCTTGACCATGCCGGGCCTGATGCGGTTAATGATCAGCCGGGGACGGTGGAGTCCCTCGGATTCCAGCAGGCCGATCACCCGGTCGGCGTCGCGGATGGCCGATACCTCCGGAGTGGTGACCAGAATCGCTTCCTGGGCAGCGGCGATGGCATTCTTGAAACCCTGCTCGATGCCCGCCGGACAGTCGATGAGCACGTAGTCGAACTCGCGCTCCAGCTTGGCGCACAATTCTTTCATCTGCTGGGGGTTGATGCAGTTCTTGTCCCGGGTCTGGGCTGCCGGAATCAGAAACAGTTCAAGCTTGTTCTTGTCCCGAATCATCCCCTGGTGCATCTTGCACTTGCCTTCAATTATGTCAACCAGGTCGTAGACAATCCGGTTTTCCAGCCCCATCACTACATCCAAATTGCGCAGGCCGATGTCGGTATCAATGACTACCACTTGATGACCGCGCATGGCCAATCCGGTGCCGATATTGGCCGTGGTGGTGGTCTTGCCTACGCCACCTTTCCCTGAGGTGATGACTATGGTCCTACCCGTCATAAAGTGTTCCTCCGCTATACCCCGCGAACCGCCCCACGAAGGCCGCCACGTAAATGGAACGCCGGCGCACCAGGGCTATCCTGGGATTGCTTGTGTTGGATTTGGATCGCTTGTTGGACTTGGGGGCCACCCCGGTAAAAGGCCCAATCTGAAGCCGGTGGGTGTCCAGGCTCAGGGCAATGATGGTGGCCTGAATGTCGCCGCCGGCCCCGGCGTGGGCCAGGCCCCGCAGGTTGCCGAAGACCAGGATGTCCCCATCGGCGATGATTTCCGCGCCAGGGTTGACGTCGGCCAGCACCACCACGTCCCCCGGGTACCGGATTACCTCGCCGGAGCGGCAGGTGGTCTTGATGAGCAGCGCTTCATTGCCCCGGTACAACCCCACCATTTCTTCCTTGGGGTCAAAGGGCCTGACGTGAACTGGCCTTACCCGGTGTATGGGAGGTTGTGGAGCCAACTC
>DASTLM010000383.1:0-4326 GCA_035714945.1 Dehalococcoidia bacterium
ACCCTGCTAATGTACCACAAAAATGTATCACAAATAGTCAATTAACGTGGCGGGGGGCGCCGAATCCTGCCAGCCGATTCCCAGAAGTGTGATTCGCCGGGGGAACACCGCTTTTTCCATTGACCTGAGCATTGTCTTATGCTACCCTCTATTGGGCTAAAAAAGCTCATTTAATTTTCAGAATTCTAGAGATTTCTAGAGATTTGCTGGTCGAATCCTGCAATGGTTAAACTTTCAATGGCTAAACTACAATGGTTAAACTACAATGGTTAAACTACAATCCTCCGAACAGTCCCAATGGCTTTCCCTGAGAGAGGCCTGCCGCCTGCTCCAGATAAACGGGTCCACCCTGCGGCAATGGGCCGACAATGGCCACCTGCGCATTTATCGTACCCCCGGCAGGCACCGGCGGTTTTCCCGGGAGGATGTGCTGGCCCTGACCCATCAAACTTCGGAAATCCCCGGGACCGAGTCTAAAGATAGCACCGAAGGCCTGGCGTTGCGGCGCATCCGGCGGCGCCTGAGCCATGAAGACGTGGCCCGTCAGTCCTGGTATCTGAGTGTCGCCGAAGAAGGTCGGGACCGCATGCGGCTGTTTGGCCGCCGGTTGTTGTCGCTATCGCTCCAGGATGCCCAACCTCGCCGCCGCCGCCAGGAAACTCTGGATGAGGCCCTGATGTTGGGGCATGAATACGGCGCGGAGATGGCCGACCGGAAGGTGCCATTGAAGGATACCACCGAGGCTCTGATCTTCTTTCGCAATATAGTGCTGGAATCAGCCAACCCCCGCTCATTTACTCAAATAAGCGAAATTGCCGACCGGGTTCTGGTCGGAATCGTCGAGTCCTACCAGAAACGCATGGACCAGATCAACGGCGGGACGATTCCCAGCCAGATTCCCGGTCGAATTCCCGGTCGAATTCCCGGTCGAATTCCCAGGAGGTAACCGCGGCGTCAATGGACTTAATTGACCGAAACCTGTTGAACATTATCCAGAGCAAGTTTCCCCTGGTCGACCAACCTTACCTGGAAATTGGCCGGCAGTTGGGCGTAGGGGAGCAGGAAATAATCGAACGTCTGACCGAACTGAAACGGCAGAACGTGGTCCGGCAAATCAGCGCCATCTTCGATACCCGCCGGCTGGGGTACCAGACCACCCTGGTGGCCTTTGCCTACGACCCGAAACAACTGCACCGGGGGGCCCTGGTCATCAACCGGCACCCGGGAGTAAGCCACAATTACGCCCGGGAAGGGTCATATTACAACCTGTGGTTCACCCTGGCCGTTCCCCCGGACGGCAACCTGGCAAGCACGATCAGCTCAATGGCCGCGGAGACTGGCGCGATCAACTACCGTATAATGCCTACCATCCGGTTCTTCAAGATTGGCGTCAACTTCGACATGGTCAAAGAGAAAAGCTCGGCGCACAACTACCGTCCGGATGGCATTGGTGAGCGGACCCCAGCCCAGGACTGGAATACCGCCATGCCGATTTCAGAGGATGATAAAACCGCCATCCGCCAGCTACAAGAAGACCTGGAACTGGTTTCGCGCCCCTTTGACCGCATGGCCCGACAGTTGGGAATGACCAACGACCAGCTTTTTGCGCTGGCCGTTGATTTCCAAGAACGAAAGCTGATGCGGCGCTACAGCGCGGTACTGCACCACCGCCGTTCCGGATTCCGGGCCAACGCCATGATCGTTTGGAAGGTGCCGCCGGAACGCTCCGAAGAGGTTGGGATGACCATGGCCCAGCACTCGGCGGTCACTCACTGCTACGAGCGTCCCACCTTCCCCGACTGGCAATATACCCATTTCACCATGGTCCACGCCACCACCCCCGGCGGTTGCGAAGAGATTGCTCAGGAAATCAGTGAATCTACCGGAATTACCGATAAATTGATGCTGTACAGCACCCGGGAGTACAAGAAGACCCGGGTCAAGTATTTCGTTGAGGACTACCAGCAGTTCTGGGAGTCGGTGCAACCCGAGGAAGAAGCAGCAGCGGAGCTAACCAACTCAAGAGGGTCCCATGACCGAGTATTATCCAGTATATTTGAACCTGGCCGGCAAACGGTGCGTGATTGTCGGGGGCGGCAAGATCGCCCAGGGTAAAATTGCCGCCCTGCGCCAGTCTGGAGCGGCGATAACCCTGATCAGCCCTGACGCCACCCCGGGAATCCAGCGCGCCGCCCAGCGGGGTGATGTCGAGTGGCTGGTCCGCAAGTACCAGCCGGGAGACCTGGCCGGGGCGTTTATCGCGGTGGCCGCCACCAACGTCTGGCACGTCAACCGGGAAATATATGAAGAAGCCGACCGGCTCGGCGTCCTGCTGAACGTGGTGGACGACCCCGACCTGTGCACTTTCATCGCTCCCTCCATCGTAAAAAGAGGCCCGGTGACGCTGGCCATCTCCACCGGCGGTGCCAGTCCGGCCCTGGCCCGCAAGCTGAGGGAAACCCTGGTGAACGACGCCAACCTGAAGTGGGCGGACCTGGCCGGCGTGCTGGGCGAGGCCAGGAAGCTGATCCGAAAGCAACGTACCGCGGTCGACCCGGAACGGTGGCAATGCTGTATCACCGAAGAACTCCTGCAAATGGCGCAGCAAGGTCCGGAAGAGCAAGCTCTGGAAAAACTGCTGTCCCGGCTGCTGGACCAGCGCCAACCTGACCTGTGCCCCGACCTGGGCCAGTGCAGTCCCCGGGGGTGCCTGGTGCGGCCCAAGCAGCAGATCAAGGAGATGGTGAGTTGAGTCTCCTGGTTCTGGGGCTAAACCACCGTACCGCCCCGATCGAGCTTCGGGAAAAGCTGACCATCGACCGAGATGCGCTGGGGCCTTCCCTGAAACTGCTGGCGGCCTACGCCAGACCGGGAGTGATCCTGTCCACCTGCAACCGGCTGGAGGTCTACGCCTTTGAGGAGGCAGAGACCGACCTGCCGGCGAGAATCATCGCCTTTTTGACCGCCGTTTCCGGCGTCACCGAACCGGAACTGAGGAGCCATCTGTATCAACACCAGGGCGACGGCTGTGCTCAGCACCTGTTCCGGGTGGCCAGCGGGCTGGACTCGATGGTAGTTGGCGAGACCCAGGTGCTGGGACAGGTACGCACCGCCTTCAGCGTCGCCACCGAGTTGGGTTTCGTCCGTGGCCCATTGTCCGGTCTGTTCCACCAGGCCCTGCGCACCGCACGGCAGATTCACCGGGAAACCAACATTGGAAGTCGCTCTCGCTCGGTCAGCCAGGCCGGAGTCCAATTGGCCCGGGGCTTGCTGGGAGACCTGGCGCAGAAACAAGCCCTGGTAATCGGCGCCGGAGATGCCGGACGCCTGGTAGCCCAGGCCCTGTCCGACGCCGGGGTCAAGAAAATCATGGTCACCAACCGGACCCGATGGCGGGCGGAGGGCCTGGCCAGGGAACTGGGCGGTATTGCGGTCCCTATTGAGGAGTTGTCCCGCCAATTAGCCCAGGCCGATGTGGTAATCAGTTCCACCGGCTCGCCCGGTTATATGCTGGACCAGCTCACGATCCGTGAAGCCCTGGGGCAACGAAGCGGACGGCCTCTGTTACTGATTGACATCGCTGTGCCCCGGGACATCGACCCAGCGGTCGGGAGCCTGGATAACGTGCAGCTTTACGACCTTGATGCCCTGCAATTGATGTCGGAAATAGCGCCGGAAGACCTGGAGCAGGACCTGGCGTGGGCCGAAGGAATCGTCGAAGGGCGGACCGAGGAGTTCCACCAGTGGTGGGACTCCCTGGACGTGATACCCCTGATCGCCTCCATTCGGGAACAAGCGGAAGCAATCCGGCGCGCCGAGGTCGCCCGGACCATCGGCAAACTCAAGGGCCGGATGCCCGATGATCTGGAGGAGTTGGCCAGCCGTCTGGACGCCATGACCAACGCCCTGGTCAAGAAACTCCTGCACCATTCCACGGTTCACTTCAAGGAAAACCGGGGCCCGGCCCAGCAAGAACTGGCCCGTCAGCTCTTCAACCTGGCCGGAAACCCGGACAGAAACCGGGGCGGAGGCAGGCAGCGGCGTGGCCGCCAGTAACGTCGTCCGGGTGGGCACCCGCGGCAGTTCCCTGGCCCGGCGGCAGACCGGTCAGGTGCTGGAACTGCTCCGGGCCTGGCATCCAGAGGTCGATTTTGCCGTCAGCATCGTCCGCACCCACGGCGACGCCAACGCCACCGTTCCTCTGGCCGGAATGGGTCTGGGAGTGTTCGTTAATGAGATCGAGCAGCAACTGCTGTCGGGCCAGCTGGACCTGGCAGTCCATAGCCTGAAGGACCTGCCCACCCGTCTGCCCGAGGGTTTGACCAT
>DASTLM010000384.1:0-5981 GCA_035714945.1 Dehalococcoidia bacterium
GAAATCCAGGGTATTGACACCGTCGTGGTATGGATCTCGGACTACTCCGACGAGGAACTGGTGGAAAAGGAAATTGCCTTTTACGCCCAGGATGACGACGGTACGGTCTGGTACCTGGGTGAGCATCCCGAGGCTTACGAAGAGGGGGAGCTGGTGGAAGCGCCGACCTGGATCGCCGGTATCGAGGGCGCCCGGGCAGGCATTGTGATGCCGGCAGACCCCCAGGTAGGGACACCCCGCTACTCTCAAGGGTGGGCACCGGATGTGGATTGGACCGATCAAGCGAGGGTTGCCGAAAGGGGGCTGGAGGTTACCGTACCCCTGGGAACTTTCCAGGATGTTCTGGTGATGGAAGAGACCAGTATGGAAGAATTGGCGTTGGGGGTCTTCCAGTTTAAATACTATGCTCCCGACGTTGGAGTTATCAAAGTCGGCTTCACTGGCGAAGACGAGACCCAGGAAACTTTGGAAATGACCGAATTCAATCAGCTTGATCCGGATGAGCTGGAGGAAACCAATGCCCTGGCCCTGGCCCTTGAGCAACACGCTTACGAGATCAGTAAAGATGTGTACGGCCTGACCGCCCCATCCCGGGCAATCGCATCTTCCTCAAGGCAGCAAACCACCAGCTAATCCGGTGACGTCGGAGCGGTAGTGGCCGAAACCATCATTCCGGCTTCAGCCGGAATGATGGGAATGAAGCTGGACGCCGACGGAAGCTGCTGCGACTCTTGGCCCTCAACATCGGCGGCCCATTCAAGACCGAAACTGGGTATTCGCTCCAGTATCAATCAAAGGAACGGCCTGGATGGGAATGGTCGCCCCTCAGCCATCGACGGTGGTAAACTGGGGCATGATCTGGTCCAGCGGATTCAAGGGACGGCAACCACGAAAAGTCAACCGGAAAGACAGGCGCAGAAATTTGCGGTTTCGTGCCGGAAGGTCACTATCCGGTATGGGTCGACGGTAGCGGTGGACCGGGTAACCTTCGATGCTCGGACAGGGGAAGTGCTGGGATTGCTGGGCCCCAACGGTGCCGGTAAGACTTCCCTGATTCGAGCTCTAACGACCATCATCCCGCTATCCGAGGGTGAGGCTACCGTCGCCGGAGTTGACCGGCGCGACCCCGATCTGATCCGAGGCCGGATCGGCGTCCTTCCGGAAAACGCCGGTTATCCTGAACATCAGACGGCTATTGAGTATCTCCGGTATCACGGACGCCTTTTTGGGGCTTCCGGCCGCGACGCCCAGGCCCGGGGAACGACGCTCTTAGAAGCAGTGGGGCTGGCCGACCGGGCGGATCACCGAATTCGTACCTTCAGCCGCGGAATGCGGCAGAGACTGGGGATCGCCCGCGCCCTGATCAACCAGCCTCAAGTATTGTTCCTGGACGAACCGACCCTTGGCCTCGATCCGGCGGGACAGTACGAGGTCCTCGGGCACATCAGAAGCATTGCCACCGACGCCGGTACCACCGTCATCCTCACCAGTCACCTCCTCGACGAGGTCAACCGGGTGTGTGATCGAGTGCTGATTCTGAACCAGGGCCGGGTGGTGTCAATGGGGAGCGTCAATGAGGTGGTGCAACAATCAGGGGTGGGCCGTTCGGTACACCTGAGGGTTGACCCGGCAGATGTAGGCCGGACTGTTGCACTGCTGTCCCCCGTCCCGGAAATCGCTTCAGTCAGGCCCATGATTTCCCGAACGGGAGGTATTCAAGTAGACCTGGTGGATCCGGGAGATGCTGACATCAACCTGGTGGCCGCCGCCGTAATTTCCGCCGGGATTCCAATGATGTCGATTGAGCGTGCTGGTGCCAGGCTAGACGAAGCCTTCCTTAATCTCACTCGCCTCGCTGGTGAAGCCGAGCAGCCATTGAATTGATAATTTAATAAATTTAAATACATGAAGCAAGAAATTCACGGCATCAAGACGCCTGCCGGAACGCGTCCCAGCACCGGCTGGATCGTGGTCGCGCAGCAAGAACTCCGCGACCTCTGGCTGGGGACGCGGGGCCTCACGTTCATTCTAGCTTACAGTGTTGTGCTTAGTGTTTCGGCTTTCCTGATAGCCGGAAACTCCGAGTTGAACTTCCTGGATACTCGGGAGTCCATTGGAATCTTCGTCCAGGTGGCAATGAGTCTGGGAACTCTCGCTGCGCTAGTTATCAGCGCCGATGCGATTAGCGGTGAACGGGAAAGGGGAACCCTGGAGCAGTTGTTGCTGACACCGATCAGCCGACGCGATCTGGTGTTCGGCAAGCTGTTGCGGCCGTTAACAGTGTGGGTGGCGTCCGCCATCGTCGCCATCCCCTACATGCTGGTGCTGGCTGGTGGGACTGGATTGGTCGCTGACGCGGTTCTCGTACTGTGGGTTCCCGGCACACTGGTTGCCGTCGCGCTGACCAGTATGGGGCTGGCAGTCAGCTCGGTATCAGGGTCAAACCGGGCCAGTCTGATCATCGTGATAATGATCCTGCTGGCCCTGGCAGTTCCCAGTCAGTTGCCGGCTCCCGCCCTGCGGGGTGCCCTGGGGGATTTCCTTATCTTGCCCAATCCGGTAGCCGCTGGACTCACCCTGGCGGGGCGGACCATTGTTGACCAGGCCACCTGGGCCAGCCAATGGAAACTTTTGATTGCTCCGGCGGTCTCCTCGATATTTTTCACTCTGGTAGCGCTGGCCTGTTCGCGCAAGTTAGTCCTGGGAGGTGCTTTTTGAAATCTTGCATTCCGCTGGTTACTACCGTCTGGGCGGCTTTCGGGCTTGGAATGGCCACAATTGCGCTGGCCAACGCCGATTTCGGGGATTGCCGGCTACTGGTCAGTGTCACCCCGGATCGAGTCAGGACCTCGGTAGGAGAATCTGTTGAACTCTTGGTAACCGTGGCCAGTCCAGCCACCGGGCCGACTCCAGAAACAGTAGTCCACCTGGATATTACTGATCCCGTCCAGGAGATGTCAGTGGACCCGGAAGACTGGACCACTACCCTGACCCAGGCCGTTCCGCCGGTGGAGACTGGGAAACCGACCAGTGTGTCCTGGACCATCGCTCCACCCAGTGCGGGCGACTTCTTGCTTTACGCCGTTGCTGTTGACCCCAACGCCGGTGTCGAACCAACTCAGATTGCTGTGTCCAATGGAGTTCCAGTACATGTTGCAGAGAGGCGGCCCTTCAACCCGCAGGGGATATTACCCCTGGCGATAGCTGTGCCGGCGCTGATCGGTGCGGTCCTGATCTGGCGTCGGAGGCGTCTTGTGTCGAGATAAGAATATCCCGAGGCATGGATCCGGAAGCGATCCGGCTGGCCGACCTGGGGGAATTGGCCCGGGAACTCCTGGCGTGAATTCTGCGATGGTGCGGTCGAAGGGCTGTATGAAGCCGCAATGAAGTCCGAGTTAAGAATGGCCTAACGCGAAGTTGGCAGCGTTACCGTAAACGTCGATCCCTTTCCCGGTGTGCTATCGATTCGGATCCAACCGCCATGAGCTTCCGCGATCCAGCGACAGATGGCCAGTCCCAACCCGACGCCACCTTCGGTGCGGTCGCGGGCCGGGTTGACGCGGTAAAAGCGGTCGAAGAGATGGGGGAGATGCTTAGCGGCAATGCCAATGCCCGTGTCCTGCACCTTGAGGGAGACCTGGCCGTTATTCAAACTCCAACCAACGGTCACCCGTCCGCCGGGCAACGTATACCTGATGGCGTTGTCCAGGAGATTGAGCAGAAGTTGCAAGACCAGGTCCTGGTCTGCGCTCAGGGTTGCCGGTGGTCCTGAGTCCAGATAAAATTCCAGGCCTTTCTCGGCGGCGGTGGGACTCAACTGCTCATAGACTCCGGCCACTGTCTCCCCAACATCCACCGCTTCAAATTCTAGAGGGATTTGCCCGGCGTTGGCCCGGGTCAGATTAAGGAGGCTGCCGGCCAGTCGGATCAGGCGATCCACCGCCTCGTTGACGGTTTCAAGCACTGTTGCATATTCGGCTGGCTGGCGCTCTCGGTTCCGGGAGACTTCGATCTGGCCTTTGATTATGGTGAGGGGCGTCATCAGCTCATGGGACACGTCAGCGGTAAATTGTCGTTGCCTTTGAAAGGCGTAGTCCAGCCGACCAATCATCTCATCGAAGGTTCGGGCCAATCTTCCTACTTCGTCGTCCGGCAGGTTCAGATTCAATCGTTGACTCAGGTCCTCCGCGGACATGGTGCGCGCGGTCCTGGTTATTTTATCCATCGGAGACAATGCCCGCCCGGCCAAAAACAGGCCGCCAAAACTGGCGCCAAGCAGGGTTATTGGGTAGACCACACCCAAAATGAGCAGCAACTGCTTGAGGGGATCCGAAGCATCATCATCGTATTGTCCAATTTCTATGACCCCGGCAATCGCTGAGTCTCGCCTTATTGGCCGGGCCACCACGAATATCACATCATCATCGGCCAAGGTCTGGATACTACGCGTGGTAGACCTTCCCCGAAGCGCCCGTTCCAATACAGCAGCGTCAACGGTGACCGTACCGAAGGCGGCGGAGTTATCGAAGCTAATGAGGCCAGCATCGTCGAACAGCCGGACAAAGTACTCCCGCTGGTTCAGCGTCGCTTGAGATCGTTCAGGTGGAAGGACCGGACGGAGGCCTTCATACTGAATAACCTCAAGGAAGCCGTCGCCCCGGCTCACGACGGCTTCTCTGAGGTTATCGTAGAGAGCGCGGCGCATTATTGAGTAAGTGCCGATGGCGAACACCGCCAGGACTACGGCCAGCAGGGTCACATACCAGAGGGTGAGCCTCAGGCGTATCGGAGTGCGACGCAGTATTAGCACTCAGCGGACGGCCAGGAAATCTTGTATCCCGCGCCTCGGACGGTCTGGATCAATTTGAGGGGGAAGGGATCATCAACCTTGCGGCGTAGATTTCTGATATGGACGTCAATAACGTTGGTGGCATTATCAAATTCGTAATTCCAGATGTGCTCTGCGATGGTGGTGCGGGTAAACACCCGGTTGGGATGACGCATCAGGTATTCCAACAGGCGGCGCTCTTTGGAGGTGAGGTTGATCATTTTTCCCTGTCGTGACACCTCCAGGGTACTGGTATCTACTCGCAGGTCGCCAATCTCCAGCACATTATCCCCAGTGGTGGAATTACGACGCAACAATGCTCGAAGTCGGGCTAGCAACTCGGCAAAAGCAAAGGGCTTGACCAGGTAGTCATCAGCACCGCTATCGAGTCCCCGCACCCGGTACTCTACGGCGTCCCTGGCCGTTAGCATCAGTATTGGCGTACTCAGGCCCCTGGCCCGGGCCCTACGGCACACTGCAAAACCGTCGATGCCGGGGAGCATGACGTCCAATATGATCAGGTCATACTCGAAGACGTCGGTCCACTGCAGGGCTTCATGCCCGTCGGACGCCACATCTAACACATACCCCTGCTCCTTCAAGCCGCGAGCGACAAAATCGGCTATTGGAGCTTCGTCTTCGACCAACAAGATACGCATTGGAGATCACCATGCCCGGTACTGGATAAGGTATTGGTTCAAGTATATCGAAAAATGATTGATAGCACATGAAGCTGAAAAAGGGGAGTCCAGAGGGGTGAAGCCCCTTTGGCAGGGGTTTGGGGGTGTCCCCCAGATATAATGTCCACCCCCTTCCTGACCAGGAAGGGGGTAGGGGGATGGTCGAAAAGGGTTTTGCATCAACCTGCTAAAGTGGTTGGGAAGCAGCCAATCATATCAGAAACTAGCAATCCAGCAAGAGAACAACGAAGTCGCAGCTGCCCTGGAAGTTTATGTCCGGGCCTCAGCCAATCATCTGGATTGATGCCATGGGCTGCCAAAAGGATATTGCCTGCCAGATCGTGGAACGGGGGCCGATTATGTGCTGGCCCTGAAGGAAGGTCCTAAAGGAAGGTACTATCTCAATAAGATGCGATTGCCCTGGCTAAACATTTAAAAATTGATTGTTGCTACAATGGTTGCTACAATATTAT
>DASTLM010000385.1:0-4140 GCA_035714945.1 Dehalococcoidia bacterium
CGATCTTTTGGTGAATCGCTAGCATCAGATTTGACTCAATTGTAAGTGGCGGTATTCTCTTGGAGTTCAACGCTCAGGAGAATAGCCATGGCTAGCGAGCCTCTGTGCCCGGATCCTTCCCTCTGGCGTCTCAGTTTGATCACCCTGCACCGGGATCGAGTTGCCCTTCACCTGCGCCCAGTACGCAACGCCGTCACCTGTCCTGCCTGCGGAACCACAAGCTCCAGAGTACACAGTCGCTACCGGCGGAGGCCTCGGGACCTGCCCTGGAGTTCCTGGCCGGTACAATTGGTGATCCATACTCGAAAGTTTTTCTGTCACCATGACCAATGCTCCCGTCGTATCTTCACCGAACCTTTCCCTGGAGTCCTGGCCCGCTATTCCAGGCAGACGGAGCGACTCCGCCGAGCGCTCCTTGAGCTAGCTCACGCCAGTAATGGCGAATCGGCGGCCCGGGTCAGTAGATTATTAGGCTATGTAACCAGCCCAGACAGCCTGATTAGTCTGCAATGGCAAGAACAATTCCCAGTACCGACGCCCCAGGCGCTAGGAGTGGACGAGTTCGCTCTGCGCCGGGGCTGCACCTATGGCACGATCCTGGTTGATCTGGAGAACCATCAGCCGGTGGACATCCTGGAGGGCAAACAAGCCGAGCCACTCACCCAGTGGCTACGGGAGCATCAGGGGGTGGAAATCCTGGCGCGGGACCGAGCGGAAGCTTATGCCCTAGCGGGACGCACCGCTGCTCCCAATGCTCTTCAGGTGGCGGACCGGTTCCATCTGGTCCATAACGTGGGAGATGCTTTGAAGGAGCTGTTCCGCTCCCGGCGGTGGGAGATCCCGCCAGCTTCAACGGCGGCCACACCCGTGAAACCAGCCGTAACTATTGAGGCAACTCCGCCGGTCAAGGAACCTAGACCTACGCCGAGGAAACAGGCTTTGTGGGAGGCAGTGCAACTGCAGAAAGACACTGGCCAGTCCAACAGCGCCATTGCCCGAGAATTGGGAGTCAATCGCAAGACCATTGGCAAGTATCTGGCTGCCGAGCGGCCTCCAGCCTGTGCTCCCCGAGTGGGGCGTCGTACCAAATTGGCTCCTTATATCCCCTATCTCAGACAGAGATGGGCAGAAGGATGTCACAACTCCAGTAAGCTGTATGCCGATCTGGTAGCCCACTGTGGACACCGGGCCGAGGGAGCCTTCCTGCATACGTTGGTGTTGACGGACGTGGCTACCGGGTGGACCGAGTGTTTGCCTCTCCTCTTCAGGACTCAGGAAGCGGTAGTTCAAGCGCTGGGTCGAGCCCGCCAGCTCCTGCCGATGGGACTCTTGGGTCTGGATACGGACAACGGCAGCGAATTCTTGAATGCAGAACTTATCGGGTATTGCGCTCGGGAGCGGATCACTTTCACCCGGGGACGGGCCTATAAGAAACACGACCAGTGTTTCGTAGAACAAAAGAATAGCTCCATTGTGCGGCACCTGGTGGGGTACAACCGCTTTGAAGGGGAAGCTGCCTATCGCGTCGAGTGAAGGAATGGCCTGCCGGTGCCCTGATTCAATTCGATGATGCCTGGTTAAGTGAAGAGGAATTGGCCGGCATGACGCTGCCCAACCCGCTAAAGGCAAGGGTGGATTGAGGTGAGGGGTATCACCCTCATCCCGGCCTTCCCCAATCAGGGGGGAAGGTGCCTCTGTCCGACACCCGTTGATTGATCAGAATCAAATTGACGCAGTGGAAGTATGTATCTTGTGCGAAGCCCAGTAAGGTGGGGTACAATGGGCGTCGGTATGGAGGCAACATGAAACGGAGTTGAGTATGGCAATGTCATTGCCCCAGGCGCCACCGGCCTACTCCCGTTTCTTCGATGAAACTTTGGCCGCAGTACCCCAGCCCCACCATCCCCATGGCTGGCGGCCCCAATATCCGCCCACCCCTCCGGTAGTATTGCAGCAACTGGTAGCAGCGGCCACAATTCGCGGCCCTCGTAGCCTGTTGCCATTGCCCAAAGGGGACGAAAGGGGCTAGAAGATGACCCGGCCCCGATCGAGAGCTGGGGGAGGTCGCCAGCCCCAGTCCCGGTGTGGCGAACCTGTATCTCACCTTCAAAGTCCTCCAGGTGGCCGCCTTTGAGCGAGTAGTGGGAGATCGGCTAATTTGATGTTATATCCTGCGTCAACCGGATCATCTTCTAACATTTATTCCATACGTTAACTCCAGGAACGTAAACTTGATGGATTGGGACAAGGGATCGTGATGAGCTTTTTCAAGCATAAATTATCTGGTATGCGTATGCATATATTGGTTTGTCCTTTCAGGTTTAGTGAGCCGCTTGCCATGTTTTTCATTTTCTTGGGAATTACTTCCATGGGAGTGATCAGCACCAGTTCCACAGTGGGTGCTGCTCCGGGAATAGAAGACCTTGGTGAACTGGAGGAGGCTATCCCGGCGGCCAGCATCGGAACTTTTGCCAAGTGGTCCACAGTAGAAATTCAGTTGCTGGGCCCGGCCTCCCAGGGAATGAGCAATACGGCTAACCCCTTCCAGATCATGGTGGACGTCACCTTTACCGGCCCTGAGAACACCTTCGTGGTTCCAGCCTTCTACGACGGCGATGGCCAGGGCGGCCTGGACGGCAATGTTTGGAAGGTCCGTTTCTCGGCCAACGCCACCGGCTCCTGGACCTATGCTTCCACCAGTTCTAACCCGTTGCTCAACGGGCAGATCGGCAACTTCCAGGTCACTGAGCCAACTGGCTGCGTGGACTACAATCCTGGCGGATTGCCGGACTTTGGCTGTGTCGGCCGGTTGGAGTCGGTGGGACAACACTATCTAAAGTTCGCTGATGGCCCCTACTGGCTAAAAGGGGGAGAAGACGACCCCGAAGACTTTCTGGCCCCGGGGCAGACCGCAGGTTATCCGTCCAAGGAAGCGGCAATCGATTATCTGGCCAGCAAGGGGGTCAACTCACTGTACCTGATGACCCACAATATTGGCGGAGACGGCAATAATGTCTGGCCCTGGGTGGGCAGTGACCCGGGCCAAGCTCAGACCAATCACGAGCATTTTGACCTGGCCAAACTGGCCCAGTGGGAACAGCGGCTTGAATATCTGCAGGCCAAAGGCCTGGTCATCCACCTGGTTTTAGAAGACGATTCGGGCTGGACAGGATTCAACCGGAACATGTACTACCGGGAGATCATCGCCCGATTCGCTCATCATAATGGCCTGTACTGGAATATCTCTGAAGAGTACAACGAGAACTACAGCAGCGACCAGATCAAGAGTTTTGCCCTGACAATAAGAGACCTGGACGCCTATGACCACCCCATTACAGTGCACCACGCTGGAGAATTGGACCAGTGGGATCCTTTTGTGGGAGACTCGCTCCTTGACTTGACCAGCTTTCAAACTACCAAAACCCCGCAAAATTCAGAAACCATCGCCTGGTTCCAGAAGGTAGAAGACTCTGGTTGGACCATTCCGGTTTCCTTCGACGAGACCGGCAAGCTGGGGGCTCTGGACCAGACCTTGGCCCGCCAGATCCTCTGGTCAGTTTACGTTGGGGGCGGGAACTTTGAAACGCATACCTCGCCGTTGAGTTTCTACGGCAGCTTCGATCAGCACTTTGATGACATGCGGAGGGCCCGTCAATTCATCGAATCCCTCCCCTTCTGGAAAATGCGTCCCAGCAATTCCCTCCTGACTGCCGGAACAGGCTACGTCTTCGCCAGGGCTGGAGAAGCATATCTGGTGCACCTTTCCAACGGCGGCAACTTGAGCCTGAACCTGTCCTTCGACAATAACGAATATTCGACCGAGTGGTTCAATCCGCGGGATGGGTCTCGGCAAGCTATTGGTATAACGCAAGCAGGGGGGATCCGGTCCTTCACCGCTCCTGATGCTAGTGACTGGGTGCTACTACTGCACTCGAATGGCTGTAACAACAATGTGGCACCCACGCCCGGTCCCCAGGTACCTGAACCGGTGGCCAACGCCGGCCCGGACCAGAGCCTGGCGGTGGGAGCAACAGTGACCCTGGACGGCAGCGGGTCCAGCGATGCCGACGGGGACCCCCTGACCTTCCTGTGGACCCTGACCACGGTGCCGGCGGGCAGCGCCGCCAGCCTGACCGGCCC
>DASTLM010000386.1:0-8014 GCA_035714945.1 Dehalococcoidia bacterium
CGGTGGCTAACTGGGCGACTACCCACTCCGGATAGTTGGTCGCCCAGATGGCCACGTGGTCCCCTTTGCCGATGCCAAGGGCCATCAGGCCCCGGGCCACCAGGTCGCACTCCGTCCGGATTTGCCGGTAGGTGTAACGCACTCCCGTCTCTAGAGCGACCAGGGCCTCCCGGTCACCGAAGCGGTCGGCTTGCCGGTCCAACAGGTCGCCAATGGTAATGTTCTTGAAGTCGGGGCCCTTCACCATTGGTGCTCCATCGGATATTCTCCCGGATATTCTCCCGGATATTCTCCCTCAGGCCCGGTCCAATCAGCCGCCAGTTCCCTGGCCGCGGCGACAATTCTGGCTGGTGAGGCCAGGCAATGATCCCCCGGGGTCGTGAATCGTCCCCCAGAAGTTATGCCAGAAAATGAAAATGTATCGTGGACCGGGGGGCGGCCGATTATCGACGGCGGTACCCCTCAGCCTCCGTTACCCGTGCCCAGGCAATCTCCTCAGCCGCCGCCCGGGGACTCTGGCCACTCTGGCGCGAGCGTTCCAGCACCGCACGGGTGCTCTGCCGCACCTTCTCTTCAATTGTATCCAGGGCCTGCTGCTCGGTCCCACCCTGGTGTTCCACCGAGGCGCAGATCACTCCCCCGGCATTGGCGATGAAGTCAGGAATCGAAATAACACCATTACGGTGCAGGAACTCCTCGGCCTCCGCTGTGGCCGGAATATTGGCTCCCTGCAAGACCAGCCTGGCTTTGAGACTGGCAACGTTGCCGGCGGTCAGAGCGTCGGGCCGGGCTGCGGGAATCCAGATATCGCAGTCAACGCCCACGAAATCTTCCGCGGTAACGGGCTGGCCCTGGGGAAAACGGTGGACCGGATGGCCACCTGCCTTGAACTCCAGCAAGTCGGCGAGGCATAAGCCACCAGTGTTGAACACGCCCCCCTGAGAATCGGCGACGGCGACGGTCACTGTACCCCGCGCTTCAAGAAAACGCGCGGCGTGCCGCCCCACCGCCCCGAAACCCTGAATGGCCACCCGGGCACCTTTGAGGTCGACGCCAGTGTACGCCTGGGCTACTTCAGCGCAGACCGCCAGCCCCAGACCGGTGGCTCCGATCACGTCCAGGGGTATGCCGCCCAGCACCCGGGGAATGCCGACGGCCCGGTTGATCTCGTCATGCACCCAGGCCATACAGGTTTCGTCGGTACCCATGTCCGGGCCGGGTATGTACTCAAGGAGATCACGGATGGACCTGGCGAAAGCGCGGATCAGGGCCTCTTTCTCTCCGGGGTTTAGCCCGGGGTCGGCAGCGATTCCGGCCTTACCGCCCCCGTGAGGCAGCCCAGCGGCCGCGTTTTTCAGCGTCATGGCCCGGGCCAACCGGGCCACTTCGTCAATGCCGACATCGGGGGCCATCCTGACCCCTCCTATAGCCGGACCGCACGCTGTATTGTCCACCACCACTACCGCTTCCAGTCCTACGCGCCGATCGCGAAGGACAATTACCTTTTGAGGGGCCAGAGCCTCCACGACCGCGCCTGATTGCCATTGCATACTTTGTCACCTTTCTTGACGAGCTTGGGTTTTCCGATTATCAGTCAAGTCAACTCCAGATCGGCCCCATGCCGCAGGGTCTGCACCGCTATCGTCCTGGGGTGAGCAAACAATCTCAGGAAGCCCGCCTCACCCGGCTGGTGACTCTCATTCAAGCTGATCAATGCCTTGAGCCAACGCTGCCCGGAATTTTCATTGGTGACTCCCAACACCCGGTATACGGCCCGAGTCGCGTCCTGTCCCAGCGAGATGCCAGCGAAGCTGATCGGGCCAGCAGCAAGGACTTCCGGAGAAATCCCCCGGGGGGCGAGATAAACCGCGTCCGTTGGGACACCGCAAGCAATTAACGAGTCGATCATCAGTTGCGCCGCCGGATAGGAACGAGGCCCGCTGGATACCATCACGCCGTTTCCGGCAAGCAGGGCGCCAAACAGGAGGGCGGCCAATTCCGCCGGGCCTGCGCCATCGTCTACCGCGGCAAGACCGATACCCCGAGGGGTGTCCCACCGCAAATAATTGGTTTGCCCCGGTATCTTCACCGTGAGTTGCGCCTGGGCAATTTCCGACACCGCTGCCAACACCTTCCGTGATACGTCAATCATCCGGTCCGCCAGCAGCGCAGATTCCCCAGGCCCGACTCCCTTCCACTGGCCGAGAACATCTGTCAGACCTGAATCATCCCGGCTCATGGTTTCAAGCGCCGCCGTCAGGCAAACTTGACGTTCAATCACCGAGACCCAATCCCAGGGCCTGAGGCTGTCCGGGAAGATGAAGCCGGCGGACCCACCAGGCTCCTGGTCAACTGCGGCTACATCAACTGGAATCACGGAACGATATTCCTGCCGGCGGGTCATAAAGGCCAGCACGTACTCTTCGCCCCCGGTCTTGGGGCCGGTACCGGAAAGCTGAAACCCGCCAAAGGGTTCAATCCCGACTCTGGCTCCGGTGATCCTCCGGTTCACGTAGATGTTTCCGGCCCGACAGTCCTTGATCATTCTGGAGATGGTGGCCGGACTGCGCGAATAAATCCCTAATGTCAGAGCATACACGGTGCTGTTGACGATGGATACCGCTTCATCCTCCGTCTCGAAGGAAAGGATCGGGAGGACCGGCCCGAATATTTCCTCCTGGGTCACCATCGCCGCCTCAGCAGCTTCGGTCCCGATGTCGATTATCAGTGGCCCCAATCCGGTGCCCGGCGTGCCCTGGCCGTCGAGCAAGTCCAGGAGCACCCGGCCTGCTTTACGGGCCTCAGCGGCAGCGGAGACGATTCGCTTTCTGGCAGTTGGATCAATGACTGGATTGATCATGATGCCGGGCTGATCGGCCGGGCCCACCGGCAGACCGCGGGCTGCCGCGGTCAGCCTGCTGGTCAGTCGGTCGTGAATTTCGCGATGCACCAGGACCCGGGAGCAGGCGGAGCATTTTTGACCGGCGTGGCCAAAGGCGGATTCCAAGATGCCCGAGACCGCCTCATCCATATCGGCCTCGGGAAAGACTACAATGGCATTCTTGCCGCCCATCTCAGCCACAACCCGCTTGATCCCTCCCCTGGTCGGGGCCACTGAAGCTGCGGCCTGGTAGATCCACAGCCCCACTTTCTTGGAGCCGGTAAAAGCCACCATGTCGATATCGGGACTTTCCACCAACCTGGCCCCTACGGTCTCGCCAGCACCAGGAAGATGGACCAGCGTATCCCGGGGAACACCGGCGTCATAAAAGGCGTTGACCAGCGCTTGCGCAATAACCGGAGTCTGCCCGGCAGATTTCAAAATCACCGAGTTGCCGGTGACCAGGGCTGCGCTGGTCATTGCCGCTGGGAGAGCAGTCGGGAAATTCCAGGGAGGAATACAGGCGACCACGCCCCGAGGCCGGAAATTGGACTGGATCTGGGGACCCAATCGCCTTACTTCCAGGGAGTTCCACTGGATATGGTCGATAGCCTCTTCCACATCAGCCAGGGCTTCCTCCCAGGTCCGGCCACCCTCGTGGACTACCCAGGCTGCCACCTCGTTTTTCCGGCAGGTCAGAAGGCCCGCTGCCCGCAGTCCAATGTCGACCCGGTCCGCCAGGGTCCGAGCCGCCCAGCGGGTGGAGGCTTCGTTGGCCAACTTGATAGCCCCCTCGGTCTCCTCAATTCCCGCCTGGTGCACCCAGCCCACTGGCTCCCCAGACATTGCGTGGGAAGGACTGGTGGAAGGGAGCAGATCCGAAGTCACGACCTCGGTATCGCCAATTCTCAGGGGGTAGATCTGGCCCCAGCGGGCTCTGGTAGAGCCAAGCGCCTCGGCGAAAGCCTGACGTTCGTCGGCATCAAAAAGTCTGGAGTGGGGGGTATTGATGAACCCGTTGGGATGGGACGGCCGCCGGTAGGAATGGTCCTCGCCCATCAGCCGAGGAGGAGCCAGCAACTCCCTGGGGTCTTCATCCTGACGAGCCCTGGTGAGAAATCCGACCTGGGAGGTGTTCTCCAGGATGCGGCGCACCAGATAGGCCATTCCCGGGATAAGGTCGCCCATGGGCACATAGTCTCGCGTTGACCAGCCCAGGTGGGGAAGGGCCCGGCTCAAAGGCTCCAGAGTGCGGTACAGGGTCTGGTGTTCCAGGGTTTCCAGGGGAAGTCCCCGGGCCTCGCGCACCGATTCCGCGTAGGCATGAGCGCGGATATTATGACTTCCCACCGCCAGCTGGACCAGGGACGGGTTCACTAGAATCGTGCCAACCACCCTTTCGTAGGCCTGATCAGTTGCCCCCTTATCCTGGTAGACCGGCGCCAACCAGGAGTGCTGCCTGGCTTGAATTACCTCGTAGTCCCAGTAGGCGCCCTTCACCAGACGAACCTGAAAAGGAATACTCCGCCGCCGGGCGAACTGGATGACACCTCGGGTATGGGCATCAACATCCCTCAGGTAAGCCTGCAAGACCATGCCGGCGTCCTGCCATTGCCCCATTGGCTCGCCGGGACTCAAGACTCGCTGGAAGATATACCAGATTAGCTCTCGATAAGCATATTGCTCGGCGTCTATGGTGACCCCGATTCCCCGCTCCCGGGCAGCCTCGCATATCTCCTCCAGACCGGGACGGACCCGACGCAGAGTCCCTTCTGGATCAGCAGGATTGAACTGCGCCGTAAGGGAGCTCAGCTTCAAGGATACCTCCAGGCAGGGCCTTCCGCTGGGGGTGCGCTGTTTGGACTGGGGTAGAAGGGACAGCCCATCGATCAGGTCGAGATAGGCCTGGCGGTATCGCTGCGCTTCCGCTTCGCTCAGGATCGCTTCCCCCAGCAGGTCGAAGCTGACGTTGCGATCACCCGCAGCCAATTTCTGGATAGTGCCGGCAATCGAATCTGCCTTCATCGGCACAATGAAGCGGCTGGCAGTCAGCCGCACCGCCCGGCGAGCCAGCGCGGCTACTGCCAGGTCCGGTGCCAGGGGCGACCGGGCGGCCATCAATGCCAGCCGCTCCAGCACCGGCAGACTGGGATAATCGCGCCGAAAATACTCCCGAAAAAGACTGGCCGTTCGCTGGCTATCTCCGTTTTCCGGCAGGGCCGCCAACACATCTACGAAACGCATCAGGCTGGTCCGCAAGGCGGTGTTCGCCATCAGCGCCGACATCAGACTGTCCCGCCAGCGCTGATCAGGCGAAGGATGATATCGGTGCATCCAGGCGAACAGCTCCTTGCCTAGCTGTTGAGTGCGAGCCTCAACTTCTGCCGTATTTGTTGACTGCGGTGGCATCTAAAAATATACCGCCTGATTTTGCCGGGTGATAGCGACCCTCTCGATTATAGACCAGCCAGGTATAGACCATCCAGGCAGATGGACGACAGGCAATTCCCCGGAACCATCAGGGTAATCGCATCTTCCTGAAGGCAGACAATCCGCAAGGCAGACAATCCGCCCGCAAGTCCGGTAAGGTTTGATCCATACCGTCGTTCCGGAGACTTTGTCTCATCCCCCTATCGGCGGCTTCAGGCCTGTTTTTCGGAACTGGGCCGACGGAAGCCGCGGAGTTTATTACCGGCCCGTTGGTGACGGTCGACGATGACGAAGTGATGGACGACGACGTGTATGCCGCCGGCGGCACCATCAACATTACCGGACCGGTGCAGGATGATCTTCCCACTGCCGGAGGACAGATCAACATCGCCTCGACGGTAGCTGGTGACGCCGTTGTTGCCGGCGGTTCGGTTCTGGTCACCGGGACCGTGGGGGGAGACCTGATTGTTGGCTCGGGCAACCTGAATATGACCGGCACCGTTGAAGGTGACGCCAGGATTGGTGCGGGGGGAAGCGAGGATCGACGGTACGATCAACGGAAATGTGGAGGCCGATGTCGAAAACCAACTGACCATCGGTCCCAACGGGCGCATCGAGGGCGATCTGGACTACACGGGCAGCAGGGAGGCCCAGCGATGATTGGCAACCGTTGTCCGGGGCTGTGTATAATAGTCTCACTCCAGGGAAGCAACATCTTTCAAAGCTGGGGTAACTTGCGTTAGCCTGATCGATGTTGGCAGCCGCCGCCGGCCCCCTCGCTCAAACAGGGGAGTCCAGAGGGGCGAAGTCCCTTTGGCAGGGGTCTGGGGGTGCCCCCCAGATACAATTTCTACCCCCTTCCTGACCAGGAGGGGGGTAGGGGGATGGTCGAAAAGGGTCTTTCATCAACCTGATTAAAGGAGGGATTGTCGCTTTCCTCTGCCGCCTGAAGGCAGACAGTCCCCAGCTACGTATTTTATGGAAATAGAATCGGAGGAAATAGAATTATGGCAATGAAACCAGAGATTGCGGTTTTTGGAGGAGGCTGTTTCTGGTGCACCGAAGCCGTCTTCGCCGAACTCAAGGGTGTGCTGGCGGTCAATCCAGGATATGCCGGAGGCCACACCGAAAATCCTACCTACCGACAGGTGTGCCGCGAAAATACTGGCCATGCCGAAGTAATAAAAGTCCAGTTTGACCCGGACCAGATTACCTACAATCGTCTCCTTGAGGTATTCTTCGCGACCCATGATCCCACCACGCTGAATCGCCAGGGAGCTGATATCGGAACCAGCTATCGCTCGATTATTCTCTACACTACCGATGATCAGAAAAAACGGGCACGAGCATTTATTCGGGAACTTGATGGTTCCGGCTCCAAAGGCAGTCCCATCGTCACCGAAGTCGCCCGATTGGAAAGATTTTACGAGGCCGAGGCGGACCATAAACAGTACTATCGGAACAATCCAGCCGCGATGTATTGTCAGATCGTGATTCGCCCGAAGGTGGAGAAAGCCCGAAAGGAGTTTGCCGATCAGGTGGACTCAGGCGTTTCCTGAAAGCTCCGCCGCATGTCGGTGCCCACCGGCGGCTGGCCCATGCCACTTGACGAAACGCCGAACTTTACCATTACTGCTCCTGGCCTGGCCGGCCGGTCCGGCCAAAGGTTCTGCCCCATGGTTTCACAAATTTGAACAATACCACCAGAGGTCAAGCAGTGCAGATTACCGAGCACGTCTACAGCACCCACATCATGGAAGACCAGAACACCTTTGGCACCATGCACCCCGGCGGCACCCAGATTTACTTTGTCGGCGACCCCAGCGACAACATGGTAATGATCGACTCGGGAGAACCGTACCGATCCTGGACTCGACAGATTGTGGAATATTTCGAGGAATTGGGCCGGCCCCGAATGTCCGGCATCCTGATTACCCACGGCCACGGCGACCACATCGGCGGGCTGGACCGGCTGCAAGAAATAATGGGATGCCCGGTGCGCTGCCATCCCAAGCTGGCCCCGCGATTGGCCCAGGGTCTTGGCCCGGACTGCGTGGTCAGCCTGCGCTCGCGGGAGATGATTCCGGCGGGCGGCGGCATTGCGCTGAGAGCGCTGTTCACCCCTGGCCACGAGGAAGACCACGTCTGCTACTACCTGCGGGCCGACCGGGTGCTGTTCAGCGGCGATAACATCCTGGGCAACTCCTCTTCCAGCGTGCGCAATCTTAAACCGTACCTGGCATCCCTGGAACTGATGGCCCGGCAGAAGCCGGGGATCATCTGTCCGGGACATGGTCAGGTAGTCCACAATGGCACCGCCCGGGTCCAGTGGTACCTGGACCACCGGCAGCAACGAGAAGAGCAGGTGCTGGCCGCGCTAGCGGGCGGCGCCGGCACCGTGGATGAGGCCGTCGACGCAGTGTACCCCAGGAACCTGCGCAAAAACCTCAGAGGGTCCGCTGCCCGCAACATTCGCACTCACCTGACCAAGCTCCAGGAAGATGGCAAAGTGGTCGAGCGCGAGGCGACCTACACGTTGATCGATCAGCGGAGGACCTTCTGACCATGTACCGATACAGAGCAATCGGACCAGGGGCCTCCATTGGTTGTGGGACTCTGTTGCTTTTGCTGGGAATAGTCCTGCTCAGCCCCATCGTTGGCTGGCTGATTTCCTTGCTGACCGGCCTCTTGGGATGGATTCTG
>DASTLM010000387.1:0-5267 GCA_035714945.1 Dehalococcoidia bacterium
CTGCGCCTGATCTTCGCCGACTACTACGGCCGCCAGTACCTGGGCAGCATTCGGGGCCTGACCATCGGCGCCCAGATCAGCGGGCAGGTGCTGGGGCCGCTGATCGCCGGGCTGATGTTCGACTACACCCGGTCCTATTGGGCGCCCTTTTCGGCTTTCGCGGTAACGGTGTCGCTGGCGGCTTTGGTGGTGCTGGCCGCCACTCCCCCCGGCCGTCCGGCTGGTCGCTCGTTGGGGCTGCAGGTAGAGGGTTGACCGAGATCCCGGAGTACGGCGCGGGGCAGGGTTACACCCGATTTGAGCTTTGGGCCGGGTCCGTGTCCGGGTCGCTGGCGGCAACTTTCTTGCCCATCACCACGAACAACGGGTCTCCGGGAGGGCAATCCTGGGGGTTGGCCAGCCCTCCCTTGATATCTTCAAACCCGCCGGCGTAGTCCAGGTAAGACGCCACCAGCTCCAGATGCCTCCGGTCGCTGGAGTTGCGCCAGATTTTGACCGCCTTGGTGGGGAACATGCGGTTGGAGAAGGAGACGATGACGGGCCCGCCGGGGCGCAGAATACGGTTGACCTGCCGGACGGTCTCTATGGGGCGGGTCAGGTACTGGACCGAGACGGTGATGACCACCGCGTCGAAAGCTTCGTCGGCGAAGGGCAAAACCGGGTCCTGGTTCACGTTATGGACCACGTACTCATCCAGGTCTGGGTTGTCGGCCATCTCTTCGGCGTTCAAGCCCAGGCCCACCAGCCTCTGCCTGGGGTGTCCCGAAGGCCAGTGGGACCGCCAGCTGCTCATCAGGTCCAGGACGGTGGAATCGGCGGGGATGAAGTCCCGGAACAACCGGCCCACCGTGGCGATTGCCCCATCGTCGATGTGGACTACCTTTCGGGCGTAAGCGTAAAACGCCCGGTCGTCCTCTTCGTCGTCCCGCATAAAATTCTGGGACGGAAATTGCGGTACCGTGGCGGGCCTCCTTGGTGCGGATCAGGCTGGCGCCGGTGAATATGCCGGCAAATCATCATGTTTCAGGGCCAGAAAGGGCCGTTGCGCAGCCAGAAAGTCCAGGAAGGCCCTTTGGGCTGGGGACAGGTAGCGGTCTCTGGTGCATACCAGAATCAGCGGCCGGCGGCAGTCCCAGCCGGGCACGTCCAGAATGGTTAACATTCCGGCTTTGACTTCGGCGGTAACCCCCAGGCGGGAGATTATGCCAATGCCGCCGCCGGCCAGCGCGGCCTGCTTTACCGCCTGATTGCTGCCCAGACTCAAGGCAACCACGGGAACTACTCCCGCATCGGTGAAATATCGCTCGGCAGTACTCCGAGTCGCCGAACCTTCTTCCCGGATTATCAGCCCCAGGTCTACCACTTGCTGCAGGGTCAGATTAGCCTTGTGAGCCGCCCCATGGGTTGGCGCCGCGACCAGCACGATCTCATCGGTCATATAGTCGGTGAACTCCAGATCGTCCGCCTGCTCCGGGCGTTCGCCCACCATGCCCAGATCGATCTCCCGGTTCAGGATGCTCTGGACGATTGACCGGGTATTGGCGATATGCAGATTCACCTGAATGCCAGGGTGGTCCCGGCGAAACTGCCCCACCGCCAGCGGCAGTACATATTCCCCGGGAGTGGTGCTGGCCCCCAGGGAAAGCCGCCCCGATTGCAGGCCGTGCATCTCGTCGATTGTCTCCAGCAGCTTGCCCGACAGGGAAAATATCTGCTGAGCGTAGGCGAATACCGTCTCGCCAATCTCGGTGGGACGAAGCCCCCGCGTCCGCCGGTGGAACAGGGTCGCGCCCAGGGACTTCTCCAGTTCTTGAATCTGGATGGACACGGCGGGCTGAGTGATCTCCAGCGCTTCGGCCGCCCGGGAGAAACTGTGATGCGTGGCCACCGCGTAGAATATGTACAATTGGTGAAAATTTATCTGCTTGCCCCCCACGTCCGTACTTATTCTGGGAGGATTCGCCGCCGGTTGGTCTAGCATATAACTCCGTTATTGCTGCAAAAGATGTTCCAGTTTCAGCATGCTGGCCAGGTTTTTGCTGGTAATCTCAGCTACTTCCGACAGGCTGACTCCCTTCAAGTCGGCTAGCTTTTGGGCCACCTCGAGCACATGCCTCGGTTCGGTCCAACTGTGGCGATTTTTCTTGAATGGCTGGGGAAATGCGTCAGTTTCCAGCACGATGTGACCCAGCGGAATGGTCCTGGCGACTTCCTGCAGCTCGGGCAGCCGGAGCAAGGGTCGGGCCAGCGAAATGAAAAAGCCACAGTCGATGGCCTCCCGGGCGGTGGCTTCGTCCCCTTGGAAGTAATGCATCGCGCCGCCCACGTCTCCGGCCTGCTCCTCGCGCAGCAGCCGAAACACTTCCCCGTGGGACTCCCGCGAGTGAAAAATTACCGGCAGGTCCAAACTCCGGGCCAGCCGTATGTGCTGGCGGAATACCTGGTCCTGGATTGCGTGATCGGGAGAGTCGGGCAGGTAGTCCAACCCCACCTCGCTGATGCAAACGACTCTAGGGTTTTCTCGGGCCAACGCCTCTAACTGGCGGTAGGTGTCCTGGTCAACGGGCTGCCGGGCCTCCATGGGATGGATGCCGACCCCGGCGTAGAATATTTCGTATTGTCGGGACATCTGTATGCAGGCCCGGGTGGATTCCAACGTGGTCCCGGCACAGACAATGAATCCCACGTGGGCCTCCTCGGCCCGCCGTACAATTCCCGGAATTTCTTCGGGCGCGTACTGGTCCAGGTGAGTATGGGCATCACCCAGCAAAATCGTTTCTGGCATTATTTCTGGCATTATCGGTATTTGTCCTCCCCATCCCGGTTAGTTTATACTACTGGCGGTTCCCGGCGTCAACACACCTACAGGGACTAAATAACCTGTTTGGCGGGATTATCAGGGCTTTATTCCTGGTTGGACCGTCCCAGATGACCGCCCCGGGTGATAGATACGGCACCGGGTTATGGAACACCCGACCAGCCCGGGCCGCGGACAATCGCATCTCGCCTGGCAGAGTGTCACCCGTCACACCGGCGGAAGCCGGTGTCTAGTTAAATTCCCCTGGGTTCCGGCTTCCGCCGGAACGACGGTATGGCTCAGACCTCACAGGATTTGCTAGCGGATATTGTGCCTTCAGGAAGATGCGATTGCCCTGCCGTGGGCCCGCCGATTCATTGACAGTGCCTGATGCGGGTGATACGCTTATTGTTGACTAAATCAATCGACAATCTTGACATTGCCTCAGAATCCCCTTAGTATTTGTACCCGGTTCGAGGCCATATAACCATCCGGAGGAGCACTCATGGCGACCCAGAGGGTCATTTCCCGTACCACCGCTACCGAAGACCTGCAGTCGGACTACAAATGGGGCTTTACCATTGATATCGAGCAGGACTCGGCCCCCAAGGGCCTCAATGAAGACATTGTGCGTCTGATTTCCGGCAAGAAAAACGAGCCGGAATGGATGTTGGAATGGCGGCTGAAAGCCTTTCGCCACTGGGTGCGGCTGAATCAAGAGGAACCCACCTGGGCGAATATCCATCACCCCGCCATCGACTATCAGGACATTCATTATTATGCCGCCCCCACCAGGAAGGGTGACGGCCCCAAGAGCCTGGACGAAGTAGACCCGGAGCTGTTGGCGGCCTTCAGCAAGCTGGGCATTCCCCTGGATGAGCAGAAAAAGATGACCGGCGTGGCGGTGGATGCCGTGCTGGACAGCGTTTCGGTAGCCACTACTTACCAGGACATGCTGGCCAAGTCGGGCATAATATTCTGCCCCATCAGCGAGGCCATTCAGGACCACCCGGACCTGATCAAGAAATACCTGGGTTCGGTGGTGCCTTACACCGACAACTTCTACGCCAGCTTGAACGCGGCGGTATTCAGCGACGGCTCCTTTGCCTACATTCCCAGGGGCACCCGTTGTCCCATTGAGTTGATGACCTACTTCCGGATCAATGCTGAAGAGTCGGGCCAGTTTGAGCGTACCCTCATCATTGCCGATGAAGGCAGCTACGTCAGCTACCTGGAGGGCTGTACCGCGCCCATGCGTAAGACCAGCCAGCTCCACGCCGCCGTGGTGGAACTGATCGCCCTGGACGACGCTGAAATCAAATACTCCACCCTCCAGAACTGGTATCCCGGCGACAAGGAGGGCAAGGGCGGCGTGTATAACTTCGTCACCAAACGGGGCAAAGCCGCCGGCAAGAACTCCAAAATTTCCTGGACTCAGGTGGAGACCGGCTCGGCCATCACCTGGAAGTATCCCAGCGTGATCCTGCAGGGAGACAACTCGGTGGGCGAGTTTTATTCGGTGGCCCTGGTGAATAACCACCAGCAGGCCGATACCGGCACCAAGATGATCCACATTGGCAAAAACACCAGGAGTACCATTGTGGCCAAGGGCATCTCCGCCGGACACGGCGAGAACACCTACCGGGGTCTGGTCAAGATCAACCCCTCCGCCACCGGCGCCAGGAACTTTACCCAGTGCGACTCGCTGCTGGTCGGCGACCAGTGCGGGGCGCATACCGTGCCCTATATCGAGGTGCGTAACCCCACCGCCCAGCTGGAGCACGAGGCCACCACCTCCAAGGTCAGCGACGACCAGCTTTTCTACTGCCAGCAGCGGGGTATCGGCCTGGAAGAGGCCCACTACATGATAATCAACGGCTTCTGTCGGGGGATATTCCAGGAACTGCCCTTTGAGTTCGCCATGGAAGCCTCCCAGTTAATGAAGGTCAGCCTGGAAGGGACTGTGGGGTAATTAGGAATCCCATGAACGAAATTCTGGCAGTCCGCAACCTCCACGTTTCGATTGGTGACTCGACTGGTGACCAGGAAATTCTGAAGGGTGTCGACCTGACCGTTAACGCCGGCGAAATCCACGCCATTATGGGACCTAACGGCTCGGGGAAAAGCACCCTGGCCAACACGTTGGCCGGACGGCCTGAGTACCTGGTCACCAGCGGCGAGGTCCGGTACCAGGGGCGGGATTTGCTGGCCCTGGCCCCAGAGGAACGGGCGCGGGCCGGGGTATTCCTGGCGTTTCAATATCCCCTGGAACTCCCCGGAGTGCGGGCCTGGCAGTTTTTGAAGGCCGCCATCGCCGCCCGCCGCCACTATACCGGCGAAGAGGATATGACCGCCCGCGATTTTGACCGTTTGCTGCGGGACAAGATCAAGATGGTCGACATCGACCCGGAACTGGCCAAACGAAACGTCAACGAAGGCTTCTCCGGCGGTGAGAAGAAGCGCAACGAAA
>DASTLM010000388.1:0-3839 GCA_035714945.1 Dehalococcoidia bacterium
TGGCTCTTGGTCATGGGGTAACTCCTTCCAAAGCTTCTCGTAGGTTTTCCAGGGATTCCCGCAGGCGGTTTAAAGACTCCTGTAGTCTGTCGGCTTCCAGTTTAAACTGGTCCAATTCGGCCTCCAGCTCAGTGCGGTCCAATTCGGACAGTATCGGGCCTCCAGTATTGGCAGTATCGGGAGTTGGAGCTGGTGCCGATTCTTCTTGCAGTAAAAGTTCGATACCTTCATCCAGGGTGTCGGCCATTACCAGGTTACTGTTGGTGGCTAGTATAACCTTTTTTAGCTCGGGAAAGGCCAATCCGGATGATTGCAGGTACAAAGGCTCCACATAAAGTATCGTATCGGCCAGGGGTATGGCCAGCAGTTGACCTCGGATGATCTGGGAGCCGGCACCGTCCCACAGCGTGAACTGCTGGGAGACCGACTGGTCGTTCTCGATACGCGCTTCCACCTGGCTGGGGCCGTCAAATTGACGGTCGCCGGGTAACTTGAAACTCAGCAGCTCACCGTAATGTGGCCCGTCGTTGCGGGCGGCCAGCCAGGCCACCAGATTCTTTTTTTCTCCTGCCGGGCTCAGCGGCAACAATAGTATGAACTCCTGTACGGATTCCTGTACGGATTCCTGCAGGGATTCCTTGCTGGTCTGGTCGGGCAGGTTTAATACCAGATAGGCTGGGGTGACCGCCACCCCGGTCTTGCCGATGCGGGTCTCCGTGGGCAACGCCCATTGGTCCGCCTGGTTGAAGAACTCCTGGGGATCGATGACATGATACCGCAAATATAACTGGGCCTGGGTCGAGAAAAGACCAACGGGGTACCGGACATGCTCTCTTAGATCGGCGGGCATTGCTGATATGGCCTGGAATAAGCCGGGAAACGCCCTCTGGTACATCTGGATCAAACGGTCGTCCGGGTCAATTACATAAAGAGCGACGGTGCCATTATAGGCGTCGATGCTGACTTTGACACTATTGCGGATGTAGTTGAATCCTTCGCTGCTGGGTGTGGAGTAGGGGTAGCGGCTGGAGGTGGTGTAGGCGTCAAGTAGCCACCACAGTTTGCCCTGGGTATCCAGCACCGGGTAAGGGTCCTGGTCCAGCTTCAGGAAGGGAGCGATGGTCTGCACCCGGTCCCTGACCTGACGGCGATATTGGATGCGGCTGTCCCGGGTGATATGCTCACTGAGCAGGATGTTGATGTCGCCCATTTGCCAGGCGTAGGCAATTCGGCGGAGGGTGGAACTCAGGGGAACGCCTCCTGAGCCGGCATAGCTGGTGACTACCGAATTGGGGTTCACCTCGGACAGATTGGTGTTGACGATGGCATAGTCGATGGGAGATTCGCCGTAGTATATCTCCGGAGGGCTCTGAAGGGGTATGCCCGGGATGGAAAATTTCGGACGGCCCTCCCCTGGGGTAAATTCGTTGGCCGGACTCATGGTTATGCCGTAGCCGTGGGTGTATTGCAGTCGCTGGTTCACCCAGTTCTGGGCGTCGGCGGGCAGGTTTTCCGAGTCCAGTTCCCGGGCGGCCACCAGCACCTGTCTCAGTCTGCCTTCTCCGGTGTTCTGGTCGAATACGGTGTACCGGTCCGAGTCTATGTTGCGGAAGTTGTAGTAAAGCTCCATGAACTGGAGCTGATTGTAGGCGTCCAGCAGCGGCGGCAAGTCCCATAGTCGAATGTTGTCCAGGGTGGCCTGGTTTTCCTCCCCTGCGGTTCGAGTCCATTCTCCCTTCAATACCCCGTCGGACGGATAATCTCTTTCCTGGACCTGGTCTAGCTGGTAGGCGGCCCGAGTGGCCTCGATGTTGTCGGTGATGAAGGGTTCCTCCCGGCTGAATTCGTTGGGTGACACCTGAATTCGCTGAAACAAAAGGGGGAAGGCTACTCCTAGCGTCAGCGCCAGAATTATCCACAGGCTGAAGGCACCGGCCATTAGCCGGAGACCCCGGTAGTAGGGGCTGATTGCGATGCCACCGGCCGAAAGTAGGGCGATGATGGTCAGGAACCACAGCACCGGCACCCGGGCGTTAATGTCGGTGTAGGTGGCCCCGTAGACGATTCCCCGACCGGACAGGACCAGGTGGTACAGGTCCAGCTGGTGACCGAAGGCAATTATTAGCATCAGGGCGACGCCCAGGGTGGCCAGGTGATTGAGCATGCGGGGGCTGATTACCAGATTCATTCCCCGCAGTCCAAATACGGCTACATACAGGGCTAATGAGGCCACCGTAGCGGTGATTATCAGTCCCAAAAGCCACCCCTGGATGAAATTGAGCACTGGCAGCGTGACAATGTAGAAGGACAGGTCGTGGCCGAAAGCCGGATCGACGATGTTGAATTCTTCTCGATGGAACCAGAGCAGAAACGCTTCCCAGTGTTGTGCCGCGGTCGAGCCGAATATGGAACTGGTGATCAGGAGGGTGAGGACCGCCCCGGCGCCAACCAGGGCTACCATCAGTCGCATCGTCTCTGGCGGGACGGGCAGCACCGACGGTCCTCGGGAGAACTTGAGCACCAGGCCGAAGTTGATGGCGAGGATGATAGCGGTGACCGCGGAGCCGATGATGAACAGGCTTGATTTGAACCAGGCGATCTGGATGAGGACGCCGGTAAATCCTAGTTGGTTGAACCACAGCCAATTGGTATAGAAATCGACCGCCCACCAGAGCATCAGGAAGAGGAGCAGGACTCCCAGGGTGGGGAGACTCCACTTTATGACCCGGCGCAAATCCCGGGCGGATATTCCGGGCAGGGGTGGTTTGGGCGTTCCATCGGCATCGCTGGTCAGGTCGTAGTGCATGGCTGAATTTTAGCAGGGGATTCCAATTAGACTAGCCCAGGTTCCGGTGAGGTTTAGAACGCCTGGTACCAACCCTGCCTGAATACGCCGTAAAATCCCCTCTCCCTTCACCTTTGAAGGGAGAGGGGTCCTCCTAAAAATTCCGGACGATTCTGGTTCCGGCCGATTTGCCCTGAATGCAATTCAGCAACGCTTCGGGCTGGGTGCCGTCGATTATCTCGGCCTGGGGGACTTTTTCCAATGCGATCAGACAGGCTTCCAGCTTGGGAATCATCCCGCCGCGAATCACTCCCGATTGCCGCAGGATGTTGGCCCGCCGCTGGTCCAGGTTGTTGAGGACTCGGCCATTGCCGTCCATGACGCCGGGGACGTCGGTCAGGAAAATGATCTTCTCGGCCTTCATGGCCCGGGCAACTTCTCCGGTGACGGTGTCGCCGTTGATGTTCAGGGGTTTCCCGGCGTGGGGGGAACCGTCGTTCTGGTGCATGGCCAGGGGAGCGATCAGGGGAATGAAGCCGCTGTCGGCGATGGCCTGAATCGGTTTGGGGTTGACCCGGGTGATCTCGCCAACAAACCCCAGTTCTGGAATGGCGATGCGGGCCTCCAGTATCCCACCGTCGATGCCGCTGATGCCAATGGCCCGGCCGCCCAGTTGGTGCAACCGGCAGACCAGGTCTTTGTTGATCAGTCCGGTGAGTACCGCGACCACTATGTCCAGGCTGGGTGCATCGGTGACCCGCAGGCCGTTGACGAAGCGGGGGGGTATGCCTTGCCGCTGCATCCATTCGGAGATGACATTGCCCCCGCCATGGACTACTACAACGTTCAATCCCTGTTGTTGCAGGGTAACCAGGTCCTTGAGGCTGGTATCGCGGCGGCCTAGGGTGCTGCCCCCGATTTTTACCACTATCGGTGGGCTGGACACTCTTCCTCCAAAATCAAGTAAATGCCGTAAAGGTAAATGTGGATCGGTCTGCCCCGACCCGGACTAGCAGGTTGATGAAAAACCCTTTTCGACCATCCCCCTGACCCC
>DASTLM010000389.1:0-1805 GCA_035714945.1 Dehalococcoidia bacterium
TTCAACTTGCTTGATCCCGGTTTCTTCCAGCCGGAGCAGTATCTCATGAAAGTCCTCCAGCCGGTCGTATAGCCTGGCGAAATCCAGGGTGAGTTCCCGGTTCTTCCGGGCGTCATAGGCCAGTTCAAGACTCTCCATCCGGCTGATCAGGGATTCAAGCCTGGCTTGATAATTCCGCTGCGTCGCCTTCAGGACCAGAAAGACCACCGCGGTGCTTTTGCCATAGGGTTGGCTAAACAGGGCGCTAAAATCATCTAACTGATTTGAAGTTGGAGCAGAAGCACTGAACAGGATAATTTCCCCGTCGCCCACGAAAAGCAGGTTATCTCGCTGGTCAATATCAAAGTGTTTAAGACTCAGTACCAGATACCCCTCTTCCGGCTGGAGGAAGTTGGTGTTAAGCGACCTCAAAGCGGCCAGGTTAACCTGAATCCCAGTTGCCGCTATCGCCTCCGAGAATTTATCAAATTCATCGAAGGCCAGGATTGTGACTGGGCCAGCAAGTGCTTCTGTTCCTTCATTTGGACCAGATAATTCTGTACCAGCTAGTTCGTCCTGAGGGCGCTTTGTGCTCATAAGTCCACCTCGTATGACTTGCGTCAAGAATTTTGTGGGCGCTTCCCCCCCGCCAATCACGCGCTCTGGCGATACGACAGTATCGCCAGAGCGCTGGACAATGCGGTGAGTCCAACAATCTTATTTTACATGGCGTCCCCCCGGCCAGCCCGCTGATTTGGTGGGGCAAGGATCATGCCTCAGGCCATCGGTCCAGGGTCAGGCCGACCTCGATCTCCCGTTCCGAACGAACCACCGTTAGCTTGATGGCGTCTCCAGGCTGTTGCTGGGCAATCAACCCGGCCAGTTGGGCCATCCCCTTGACCGGCTGCCCGTTCACCGCGACGATGATGTCCCCTCCGGTGGCATTGTCACCCTGGCCGCCCCGGAGTCCGGCGGCGGCCGCCGGGCTGTTTGAGGCCACGCCCGCTACCAGCACGCCCTCATCAACCGGCAGGTCCTCTCCGACCGACGCCAGGGTCCCCACATCGGTGCCGCTGATCCCGATCCAGGCCCGCTGGAGTTGTGCACCGTTCTCCAGTTGCGGCAGCAGACGCCTGGCGGTATTGATCGGGACGGCGAACCCGATACCCACCGACCCGGAAACTGGACTTTCAATCATGCTGGTGATGCCAATCACCGCACCATCGCGGTTTACCAGGGGGCCACCTGAATTTCCGGGGTTAATGGGAGCGTCGGTCTGAATCAAGCCAGAGTAAAGAGACCCATTGTTTGGCGACCAGGTCCGGTCCACCGCACTGATGATTCCCTGGGTTACGGTCTGGGCCAGCCCAAAGGGGCTGCCGATGGCGATGGCGGTTTCTCCCACCTGCACCTGGGCCGAGTCGCCCAGCTTGCTGGCGGGAACACCGGAGGGAAGGTCCACCTTGAGCAGCGCCAGGTCGTTGCCACTGTCAGTTCCCAGCACCTTGGCTGCTCGGGTTGCACCATCGCTAAACTGCACCGTGATGGTGCGTCCGCCTTCGATTACGTGATTGTTGGTCAGAATTAGCCCGGAATCATCCACCACCACCCCCGATCCGGTGCCGCCGAACCAGGCCCGCCCCCGGGATTGACTGGAAACATTGACCTGGACTACCGAAGGACCGACTTGCTCATATACCGAGCTGGCGACATTCCCCTCGGGCAGGCGGTTCAGGCCCACTAACTGAGTACTACCGGAAGCCGGTTGCGTTGTGACTATCGTTGGGGCCGCGTCGGGCCCGGTCCGCCAGTGGTTGGCGGCGCCG
>DASTLM010000390.1:0-5112 GCA_035714945.1 Dehalococcoidia bacterium
GAGCCCAAGCCGCAATTCAACAAGCTCGCTATCTCTCTGCACCATGACCACCCTCACCATGCAGTGTAACGGCTGATTTATTCGATTAATGTGCGACTGAAGTACTCGAGCCCTGAAGCACCGGAGCCTTGTTGCCCTATCCCCAGCCATGTACGATAGGGTCTCATTTCATGGAGGAGCGACCCCGCCATGAGTTCGCCCCCCAACCGAAGGGACTGCAGATGAAACTAACCGCCGCACTGCACCAGGCGACGTTCCCCCTGACCATACTGCGCCAGCGGAATTTCGGCCTGGTCTGGTTGTCGACCTCGTTGGCCGCGATGGGGTCGCAAATGGAGACGTTAGTGCTGGGCTGGTACGTGCTCAACCTGACCGACTCCCCCTTTCTGGTAGGACTGGTGGGCGCGGCCCGGTTGGGACTCAACTTCCTGGCATTGTTTGCCGGAGCCATCGCCGACCGCGTGAGCCGTCAGTCCCTTCTCACTGCGGTGGAGTATGTCATGGCCGCCCTGGGCTTGATAATGCTGGGGCTGATACTCAGCGGCGCGCTGGAGGTGTGGCACATCTTTGCCTTGACACTGGTGGGCGGGGTGGTCCGCATGTTCCAGACCCCGTCCGCCCAATCGCTGGTGGCCGACACCCTGGCCCCGGAGCGCATTGCCAACGGCGCCGCCCTGACTACCATGGGGAGAAATCTGGCCACCATTGTTGGGCCTTTGGCCGGCGGTGTCCTGTTCGAGGCCTCCGGGGCCGAAGGTGCGTACTTCGCCATCGTGCTCTTATACGTGCTGAGCGGGTCCGCTGCCTTGCTGGTGAGGGCCTCCAGGACCGCCAGTTCAAAGGATAGGGGATCGGTGCTCGGCTCGACGCTCCAGGGGTTGAAGTACGTCAAGGGAGAGCAGGTGCTCTGGGCCACCCTGTTGGTCGCGGTCATCGCCAACTTGACCGGCTGGCCGCTCCACACCAACTTGATGCCCATCTTTGCCCGGGACGTGCTGGACACCGGAGCGGCGGGGCTGGGCATGCTGATTTCGGCATTTGGGGTCGGCGCGCTCGCTGGGTCAATGGTCCTGGCGTGGGTTAGAAACCTGAGATACGCTGGCAGGCTCCTGCTGGTCGCCATCGTACTCTGGCACGCCAGCATGGTGGCCTTCGCCGCCAGCACCTCCATCCCCTTGTCCCTGGGGATTCTGGTGTTCACCGGAGCGGCCTTTTCAGCAACCCAGGTGCTCATGCTCACGGTGCTGCTACGGACTGCGCCTCCCGACTATCGGGGGCGAGTCATGGGACTGCGGGTGCTGGCGATCTACGGTCACGCCTTGGGAAGCGTTAGTTCCGGCGCAGTAGCCGGGGCCTGGGGGGCACCGTGGGCCGCCCAGATTAACGCCGTGGTGGGGGTCGCCCTGGTGGGCGCGCTGGCTTTGGTCGCCCCTAAACTTCGCAGGGCGTAGCCGGAGATGGCCTGGGGCATTCGATTATCGCCGGTGGGAGAAAAGGGCAGTGCCCGCCACCCAGCCGAAGACGATAAGAAACTGCGTCAGGTCACATTTATTGACATGCTGGTCTGGGGGGAATAAATTCAGTGCTAACCAGAATGATCGTTCACATGGGGAACGTCCAGAGGAGAGGCGCCATATGTACGCAGTACCTGACGTCGATGAAGTGGTGGCGGTGGCCAGGGAACTAGGGATCCACTTGGGTCCCGATGAGGCCATCGTGTACCGGAAGCACCTGATGGAACAGATGGCAAAGTTGGACACCTTCGTGCAGGCCCGGTTGGAGGAACCCAAGCCTCCAATGGTCTCGGCCGCCCGCGAGCCTGGGTACCGGCCGAGCCCAGAAGAGGACCCGCTCAACGCCTGGATGTGGAAGTGCCGGATCGAAGGGGCGCCCGAAGGTTTGCTTGTTGGCAAGACAGTCAGTTACAAGGACCACATTGCTGTGGCAGGTATGCCTATGAGCTTCGGCTGCTTCGCCCTGGACGGCTACATCCCCGACTTCGACGCTACAGTGGTCACCCGGGTGCTGAAAGAGGGGGGCACGATCATAGGTAAGAACGTAATGAACGGCCTGAGTGGCGGCTTCGGCACAGGCGGCGGCATCGGTGACTATGGCCGGCCCCTCAACCCGCACAACCACGATCACGTGACCGGTGGATCGTCCTCGGGCTCCGCCGCGGCCGTGGCCGCTCGCGAGGTGGACATTTCCTTCGGCGGCGACCAGGGCGGCTCAATCCGTATCCCTGCGGCTTTCTCCGGCATTGTCGGACATAAGCCAACGTTCGGATTGGTGTCGCACTTCGGGATCGGGTTCGGCTCGGACCAGAGCATCGACTACACGGGTCCGATAACCCATACAGTGGAGGATGCGGCGGCTGCTCTCCAGGCCACCGCGGGTTACGACCCCTACGATCCGCGCCAGACGCGGGACGTCCCCAGGAGCATTGATGTGCTCAGCCGGCTGGCGGACGGTGTGTCCGGGCTGCGCATTGGGGTGCTCGAGGAGGGCTTTGATGATGCCCAGGTTGACGTGCGCGACCTGGTGATTGCGGCGGTCGACGTCCTCGCAGAGGCAGGCGCCGACGTTTCCAGGGTGTCCATTCCCGAGCACCACGCCATCCGCACGGCCCAGGCCGCGCTCACGGGCGAAGGCGCCCTTGCCCTTCTCAAAACCGGGTTCTTCGGCGCCTTCACCAGGACCTACTACCCTGCCTCCATCATCACCGCCATTAACAAGGTGTGGGCCTCCCAGGCCGACGTGCTCGTGCCACGCACCAAGCTGTCGCTCATCGCCGCCGAGTTGAGCCGCCGCAATTACCACGGCCGTGTGTACGCCAAGGCCCAGAATGTGCGTCCCACGTACATCAAGTCCTATGACGCCGCCCTCGCTAACGTCGACATGCTCGTGATGCCCACATGTATCATGACGGCGCCCAAGAACCACACGCCTGGCAGCTACCTCGAGGCCGTCGAGGACAATCTCGCCACGCTGAACTCGAGCGGCTCCCGCAACACTCTGCCTTTCAACTACACCGGCCACCCAGCGCTTGCGCTTCCCGTGGGCAAGTCGTCGGCAGGTCTCCCGGTCAGCATGCAACTCGTAGGGCGCTTCTTCGACGACCCGCTCCTCATGAGGGCCGCTTACGCCTACCAGCAGTCGACCGACTGGAACAAAATCATCGGCGTCCATTCCTGATCGGGCTGGGACCCGGGCGAAGAGAGCCCTAGCTGGACGTAGCTAAAGTGCCCCTCATGAAGTTCGTCTGGAACGATCCAGAAGTAGGGTGAAGCCGCCCCGAACGGCGTTAGCTTGTCTTAAAGCCAGGCAATGGTCCTTGCCAAAGGGGTCAGGCTGCTGAATATTCCCAGCAACGGCCGCTTTCAGCGGAGGCGACAAACTACCAGCCGCGGGCGCTGCTGGGCATCTGGCTCTACGGCTTCATGACCGGGATCCGTTCGTCCCGCCGCCTGGAGAATGCTTGCCGGGATCAGATCTCCTTCCTCTGGCTCACCGGCTGGCAGCGTCCGGACCACAATACCCTCTGGCGCTTCTATCAGACCCACCGCTCAGCCCTGCGAAGCTTGCTCCGTCATACCGTCCGGACCGCCATCGCCGTCTCGCCGTGTGACGACGATTCCTGCCAATAGTTTTGCGGAAGTATGATATAATGGGCGAGTGGGCAGAAATATCTGCCCCACACGTTTTTCTAAGAGGAGGTGAAAAAGATGGAAGAACCAATTCGGATCAGTTTTGATGAATTTGCTCATCGGCTGCGTGCAGTCTTTGACAATATGGCCGAACGTGGCGGAAAGGTTTTGGTGGAAAAAGAGGGACTGCTCTTCCGGATTGAACCAGAAAAGGACCCTAAGACCCAGGATATTTGGGCCAACTACGACCCCCGAAAAGTCAGGCAGGGGTTAAAAAACAGTGCAGGTGCATTGGCAGGAGTTGACCGTGATGCCCTGATCAGGGACATACATTTGCAACGGCAACAGGATAGCCATGGCCGTCCTGCTTAAGTCATGCCCTACTTGATTGATTCTAATTTGGTGATTGACCTCTTAGAAAGTAATCCGGCGGCAATTCAGCTTCTTGAGCGTTTAGCTGAAGAGGGAATTGCTATAAGCATCATCACCTACATGGAGGTGTTTCAGGGGCTTGAGCGCAGCTCCAACCGTGTAGAGGCCAAAGAGAAATTCCAAACCTTTGTAACAAGCGTTCCAGTATTGCCCTTTTCATTGGCTGTGGCAGAACGCTGTGCACAACTTAGAGAAACCTTAAGACTCCAAAACAAGCGGGTGAACGCCCGCGCTTTGGACCTTGTCATTGCGGCAACCGCCCTGGAACTTGATCTCACATTGGTAACTCGCAACGTCGAGGACTTCGACGATATCCCAGGCCTTAACTTCTATCAACCAAGCTAACGTTCCTCTCAGCTAACCCGGTCAGCCCCCAGACAGCTTGTTCCGACAACCTGATCCCGACCGTACTCTTGCACCCGTGGGATAATGGCTCATATGCCATCACCCGAAGGAGAGAATAGACCACAGCAACAACCAAAGGAAACTCAGAGTAGGAGCCAATCCCCTATTATCGGGCTGCCCGCTTCAAAGGCGAAGAGCCAGCAGGCAAAGCCTGCTTCCAGGCCCAGGAAGCCTTCTTCAAAGTTCCTGAATGTGATGTCTCAACTTACCGCTTCCACTTATGGAGCAGCTAACTGGCAAACTGAAAAAACGATACCATGCCACATGCCAGACGGCGAGACGGTACACAACGCCTTTCCAGACCGCCGTTTCGGGCTATAAGGAGTGTCCAGGTGAAAATTAAACACTTTCCGGAAACCGATATGCTCTACATCGAGCTTCGCCCGGGGGCAGGTGCCGATGCCGATGAAGTCGCGCCTGGCATCGTACTGGACTATGATACCGACAAGAATGTCATCGGCATTGAGTTGGATCATGCCACCGAGCGCACCAGGCTGTCCAAGAGCGAGTTGGCAACATTTCTAGCAGCGGTCCCGCAGAGTTAGTATCCGACGTCAGGGGTCAAACCGGACCACACTAAAGCTTCTCAGACTAACAGGTTGATGAAAAACCCTTTTCGACCATCCCC
>DASTLM010000391.1:0-4201 GCA_035714945.1 Dehalococcoidia bacterium
GACAACCTTATCGGATATGGCCTCCATCCAGAAGCTATCGGAAGACATCGTCTAGGACTGTCGGCCTAGATTGGGGTACCCGCTATGTCCGATGTTGATTCGGTAGACCCCAGGCGTAAGGCGAGGATGCTCACCCTCCAGTGCCTCTTTGGGATGGACCTGAGGAATTGGTCCCAGGAAATATCCCAGGAAATATCCCAGGAAATATCCCTGGAATGGCTGATCGAAGATGATCCAATATCCCCTGGCACCAGGATATTCGCCCAGGAATTGATTCGGGGAGTACGGCAAGACCTGGCGCAATTGGATCGACTGATCCATCAATATGCTCCGGCCTGGCCGGTGGACCAGTTATCGGTGGTGGACCGGAACGTTCTGCGCATCGCCTTGTTCGAATTGTTGTTCCGCACCGAAACTCCAAGGAAATCAGCGGTCAATGAGGCCGTTGAGTTGGCAAAAGCATTTGGCAGTGAGAGCTCCGCCAGATTTGTCAACGGAGTCCTGGGGTCAATAATGGTAGACTTGGATTCCGGTGAGTTGGTCGCGGACCAACCCGTGCGCGAAGGGAGATAGACGTTGCCCACTGTTTATGAGCGTGTAAAGGACATCGTAGCCGATAAGTTGGGAGTTGAAGCAGGGGACATTGGTGAAGGGTCATCCTTCGTTGACGACCTGGGCGCCGACTCATTGGACCTGGTGGAGTTGATCATGGCTTTTGAGGAAGCCTTCTCCACCGATGACCAGGCGGTGGAAATTTCCGACGACGACGCGGGAAACATTTTAACCATCATGGATGCCGTGGATTACCTGAAGGCGAAGGGCGCCTCGGACGACTAGCAAGGACCTCCGGTAACCTGAAGGCAGGCTCTGAGCCTGCCAGAGGACTCACCCCAAGCGCTAAAAATCCACACGCCCGGCGGCAATCCACCTCAGTTGACGGATAGTTATCATTGACGTAGTCTGGGTAACGTAGTCTGGGTAACGTAGTCTGGGTAACGTAGTCTGGGTAACGTAGTCTGGGTAACGTAGTCTGGGGTTAGACCGGTCGCCGGGCCGATATCCCAGTGGTGGGAGAGGGTGTTATGGATAGTCTCGAAGAAATCGCCCGATTGGTTCGAAGTTGCACCGACTGCCCGCTCCATGAGGGACGTACCAACGGTGTCCCTGGGGAGGGAGCGTCCGACGCCGCGATAATGTTCATCGGCGAAGGGCCGGGTTATCAGGAAGACCGGCAGGGGAGGCCCTTCGTCGGCCCGGCCGGCCAGTTTCTGGAAGAGTTGCTGAAGTCGATCGGACTGACCCGCCAGCAGGTATTCATTGCCAACATGGTCAAGTGCCGCCCTCCTCAAAATCGAGACCCGGCGCCCGCGGAAATGGAGGCCTGCCGCAAGTACCTGGACCGCCAGATCGAGCTCATCGACCCGAAATTGATCGTCACCCTGGGACGCTTCTCCCTGGCCAGGTTCTTCCCTGGTGAGACCATCAGCCGCGCCAGGGGCCGGTTGCGGCAGCAGAACGGGCGGTATGTCTATCCGATAATGCACCCGGCGGCGGCGCTGCACCGGCAAGAATTTCGGGCCACGATCACCGAAGACTTCAAGGCCATACCAGCTATTTTGGATCAGGTGAGACCGACCCCAGCCCCGGTTACCGAGGCGGTGCCGGAGGAAATGCCACCCCCAGAGCAGCTAGCTCTTTTTTAGGAATTTGCCTTGACATCTACTCCGACACCTACTCCGACACCTACCTCGACATCGAAACCTACTCTGCGCATAATACCCCTGGGCGGTCTGGGGGAAATCGGTAAAAACATGATGGCCCTGGAGTGCGGCAACGATATCATTGTAGTTGACTGCGGCGTCCAGTTTCCCACTGAGGACCTGCTGGGAGTCGACCTCATCATTCCGGACATAACCTACCTGCTGGAAAACTCGGACCGGGTGCGGGCAATCCTGATCACCCATGGACACGAAGACCACATCGGCGCCTTGTCCTTCGTGCTACCCCAGCTCAAGGTACCGGTATACGCCCCCCGATTAGCCCATGGCCTCATCTCGGTCAAGCTCAAGGAGCGGGCCGCTTCGCGAAACGCTATTGCCGAACCGATTGAACCGAACCAGACCTACCAGTTTGGCGAAAATTTCCAGGCCAGATGGTTCCGTGTCTGCCACAGCATCCCCGACGCAATGGGCGTTGCCATCGAGACTCCATTGGGCACGGTAGTCCACACCGGAGATTTCAAAATAGACCATACGCCGGTAGATGGTCACACTATTGACCTGGCGGCCCTGGCCGAGATGGGATCTCGGGGGGTACTGCTCTTGTGCTCCGACTCCACCTATGCCGAGCTGGCCGGCTTCACTCCTTCAGAGCAGATCATGACTGAGGCGCTGAACCGGGCCATCGGCGACGCGGATGGCCGGGTGATAGTGGCAACCTTCGCGTCGTTGATCTCCCGAATACAACAAGTAATCCACGCGGCCCACCTGCACCATCGCAAGGTGGGTATCGTGGGCCGCAGCATGGTGGACAACATCAACATGGCCGCCGAGATGGGGTACCTGGAAATCCCTGAAGGCACCCTGATTTCCCTCAACCAGGCCCGGAATCTTCCTCCCGAAGACCTGGTGCTGATCAGTACCGGCAGCCAGGGCGAGCCAACCTCGGCGCTGGTGCGCATCGCCAACCAGGAGCACCGGGATGTGCGCATCCTCGCCGGTGACACGGTGATAATTTCAGCCACGCCCATACCCGGCAACGAGTTGCTGGTCAGTCGCACCATCGACCGGCTGCTGCGGCAGGGCGCCAGGGTGCTCCACGACCGGGTGGCGCTGGTGCATGTCCACGGGCACGCCAGCCAGGAAGAGCTAAAGATGATGCTCAGCCTGGTGCGCCCCAAGTATTTTGTGCCGGTGCATGGCGAATACCGTCACCTGATGGCCCATGCCAGGCTGGCCTGGGATCTGGGAGTCGGTGAGTCGGGAATTTTTGTGCTGGTGGATGGCGACGTTCTGGAACTCTCTGAGGATGGCGCGAAGATGGTGGAGCCCGTATCGGCCGGGCCGATCTATATCGACGGCCTGACGACCCATGATACTTCCAGCGAGGTGCTCCGCGACCGGCGCGCTTTGTCGCGCGATGGCGTCGTTACGGTGGTATTGTCGGTTGACACTGCCACCGGCCGGCTCACCAGTGGACCCAAAATTGTCGCCAGTGGCTTCATGGAGCCAGCGCAGGTGGTCCCGATTTTCGAAGCCCTTGGCTTTGAGCTGGAAAGGGTCATCTCCGAGAAGCCGGAGATGCTGGACGACCCGGAATCAATGAAGTCGCAGGTCAGGGAGTTCGCCCGGAAATTTCTCTACAATGAGACCCACCGCCGCCCCATGGTGATTCCGGTAGTCCTGGAAATCTGACCCCCGTCAAAGACCTCATTACCGGCGGGTATCTGATAACGCTGCTGTAATACTCCCCCAGGTATAATGTACTGGAGTGGTTGTGCTTCATGTTACCATCCTAAAATTACCATCCTAAAATCAACCTATTAACATCCAACCAATTTAACATCCAAGTTTCGATTCAAGTTTCCTTCACTTTTCATAACCTGGTTGCCCGGAGGGGTTATGGCAAAATCCTCCCGACAGATCCGCCGTTCCGCCGCACCGGATAAGACTGGTCGCTCCGTCAAGCTGGGTGCTACCTTCGATGTCGCCTTATTGATCGTTGCGGCCCTGGCGGCAGCGCTGGTGCTGGGCCTATCGGTGGAGGCCAGATCGTGGATGCTAACCACCCTGGCCTTGGGATGGATACCCGTTGGCATATGGGCGGCTGGGGCCATGGTAATATCGCGGTACTGGCCCAGGCTCCTGTACCGGTACTGGCGGTGGTGGCTCGGCTCGGCTGGGCTGGTTGCCATCAGCATCGGCATACTGTCTTTCTTCACCGCTGATCTGGCTTTACCCGGCCTGGGGATTGTGTATGACGCTAGCCTGGGCGGGACCTGGGGCGGTGTGTTGGCCGGGTATCCGCTGCCGCTGGGGGCGATCAAGCTGGCGGCCATCGCCGTAGTGACACCCTGGCTCATGTATCCCAGGTGGACCAGCGCCCATTACTTCAGGGCGGCGCGAGGGCTCGGGACTTTCTGGTGGCGGGGAATCCGAGGAACCGCCAGGGGTAGCTACCGGGCGGCGCGAAATCTGGCCTT
>DASTLM010000392.1:0-3747 GCA_035714945.1 Dehalococcoidia bacterium
ACCAAAATCACCCCAACCGTCCAGCGCGAAAATCTGAAACGCCCCCCATTTTCTCTCCACCTTTGACCAACACCCAACTGGGAGCGATATTGGGGAGCTGTTCAGGTTACAATTACAGTAATATCCTGAATAGTGTGAGAAGAGTATGAACTGGATCGACCTGTTAGTGCTGGTAGTCTGGGGCCTCGCCGCCTTGTGGGGATTCAAGACCGGCATTATTCGCATGATAGTCCCCCTGGTGGTGGTGCTGGTCGGCCTGGCCTTTGCCAGCCGCATTGCCGAGCCGGTGGGCAACCTGTTTTCCTTTATTTCCGAAAACGAGAACATTCAGACGGTGGCGGCCTTCATCGCCATCTTCCTGGCCCTGTTTATCCTGGGCGGCGTACTCGGCAACGTGGTAAAATCGGCCATCAGCGTCATCCCCCTGGCTGGACTGGCCAACAGCCTGGTCGGAGCATTCATCGGTATTCTGATCGGCTTCGTGCTGCTGTCCGGGATTCTCACCGGACTCCAGAAATTTCCCGTCGGGGGCATTAGTGAGAAAATAGACGGTTCTGCATTGGGGACATTTCTGGCGGACAACTTCGACGTGGTGACCCGGGGGATTAAACTGATTCCGGGAGATTGGAACCAGCGGGCCCGGGGCCTCACCAGCGGTATTCTAGGCCCCATTGATACCCTCAAGGACGGTATCCCAATATCCACCAATTCAGTTCCGGTCGAAGTTATTGTCGATCCGAAGTAATCCGTCCCCAGCATTGCCGGGGTCCGAATATAGCTATTTCCCGACAGTGGTGGCGCTGGTTCCAATTGGTATATAATTTGTGCAGGTTGCCCACCATATTCTGATCGAGGTACAGAGCAGGTGGCTAGAAGCACCAAAACTGGTCAGCCTGTAGCTGAAAAGTCCGATCCCACTATTGGCGAAGCCCGTCCGACACAATCGGCGCGTAACGTGCTGTCCTCCCCGGTCCTGGTGCTCAACCTCAACTACGTCCCGGTCAACGTCTGTACGGCCCGTCGTGCTATTGTTCTGGTGGGTAAGGGTAAGGCCGAACTCCTGGAGAACCACAGCGGAGAGGTCCACACCGTAACTGCCGTATTCGACGTGCCTTCCATTATTCGCCTGGTTTATCTGGTCAAGCGTCCCTACGCCCCCCGCAAGCTGTCCAGCAAGGAGATTTTCCTGCGGGACCAGTACACCTGCCAATACTGCCAGAAAAAGACCCATGACCTGACCCTGGACCATGTGATACCCCGGCGACTACACGGCCCGCATACCTGGGAGAACGTGGTGGCCGCCTGCCCCAGATGCAACCTCCACAAGGCAGGACGTACCCCGGCGGAAGCCAACATGAGCCTGATGCGGGAACCGAAGGCGCCTCAACCCAACCCCTACCGAATGCTGCAAAACTATGTCATCCTGGAGCAGTGGCTCCCCTACGTACCCTGGACGATTACCGGCTAACCGGTTGATGAAAAACCCTTTTCGACCATCCCCCTACCCCCTTCCTGACCAGGAAGGGGGTAGAAATTGTATTTGGGGGACACCCCCAGACCCCTGCCAAAGGGCTTCACCCCTCTGGACTCCCCTTTTTCAGAACCCGGCCAAGAGCCACCAATTGGACCAATTCTTCAGGGCGGGTCCAGATACCCGCCGCGCAGGAACACCGGGTTATTGCTTCCTTCAGGGACTGCATTACACCCGGGTCTTCCCACCGGGAAGCTCCAGCATCAGTACCTCCAGGGCCAGCCGGGCGTTGGCATTACGGTCCAGGGCCTCCAGGGTCCGATTCAGCCCTTTCACAAAATCTACTACTTGCCGGGTGGTCAACTGGGTCGCCTGCAGGCGCAGAGGGGTGATCTGGTCCAGGTTCTGGACAAATTTCTCGGCGCCCTCTTTGATCAGAATCAGGTCCCGCCACCAGCGTAACCAGAGGTACAATTGCTCCTTGACCGACTCCCGGTCCCGGAGGAACCGGGCCGCCAGTTCGTTGGCATAGTTGAACCGCTCGTGCAGCCCCGATCCACAAATCTCTTTGATTTGTGCCAGGTCGGCTTCCCGCTGCTCCAATACCTGCGGGTCATTCAGCGCACTGATGGCCCAGCCGAAGCAGCCCCGCGACAGTAGGGCCAGCCGCTGGGCGGTCTGGCGGGAAGCTCCATGCTCCGCCACCAGTTTGCTGATCATTTGCTCTCTGGCTACCGGCAGCAGGTCCAGTCGGCGGCAGCGAGACCGGGTGGTGGATAACAGCGCGTCTTCGTTGGTGGTCAGCAGCAGAATCAGCACCTGGGGTGGGGGCTCTTCCAGGGTTTTCAGCAGGGCGTTGGCCGCCTCGGTGCTCATAACTTCAATACCATCGAAGATAATCACGGTACAGGAACCTTCGAAGGGCTTCAGATTGGCCTGGTGCAGGGATTCTTTAACCTCGGCGATGCCGATTACCGTGCGCGTCGGCCCGCCTTCTTCCCGCTGGGTAACGCCGATCACCCGCACGTCGGCATGACGGCCCTGGGCGATGTGGGCGCACTGGGAACACTCGCCGCAGGGCACTCCCCCTCCCTGAACACAGTTCACTGCCTGGGCCAGGCCCAGGGCCAGGGTCATTTTACCAACGTGGGGGGGGCCTACCAACAGATAGGCGTGGGCCAGCCGTTCCTGTTTCAGGCTGGCTTCAAGCTGCTTGAGGATGTGGTCCTGGCCGTATACTTGCCACATGGGTGCCCTTCATGGTTGCCCTTAGTGGGGGTTTCGATCTGGTCCAGCGGGGGTGAAACAAGACCCGGCACCCGCTTCAGTTAACGTCGCAGTGCATCAGGTCTTGATAACTCTCCCGGCGGCGGATAATCCGGCTTTGGCCATCTTTGACCAGCACCATCGGCGGGCGGGGGTTCAGGTTGTAGTTGCTAGCCATCGACGGACAGTAAGCGCCCGACGCGGGAATGGCGATTATGTCTCCCGCCTGGGCTTTGGGCAGCATTATATCCGACGCCAGGACATCGCCGGACTCGCAATACTTACCGGCTATGGTTACTTTCTCGGCGGGCTTCTGATTGGCCTTGCCTGCCGAGACTACCTCGTAGGTGGCCTGGTAGAGGGCCGGACGGATGTTGTCTCCCATGCCGCCGTCCACGCTCACGTATTTGCGCACTCCCGGGATGTCCTTGATTGCGCCAACACGGTACAGGGCAACCCCGGCCGGGCCGATAATGGAGCGTCCGGGCTCGATCAACAGCGTGGGCAGATTCATGCCCAGTCCCTGGCAGGTGGAACGCAAAGTGGCGACGATGGCCTCGGCGTATTCGGCCACCGCCGGAGGTTTCTGATGGCGAGTGTAGGCGATGGCAAAGCCGCCGCCCGGACTGAACTCCGCCAGATCCAGGCCTTCCTCGCGGAATCCGGCGGCGAAGTTCAACACCAACTCGGTAGCGGCCCGGTAGGGCTCCAGTTCAAAAACCGGCGATCCCAGGTGAAAGTGCAGCCCCTTCAGCTTCAAGTTGGAACTGTCCAGGGCCTGCCGGACCGCCCCGGCGGCGTCACCAGTCTGAATCGAAAAACCGAACTTGGAATCGATGATCCCGGTGGTGGTGTAAACGTGGGTATGCGGGTCGATCCCCGGCGAAACTCGAATCAGGATGTCCTGCAGCTTGCCGGCACCGGCGGCGATCTGGTTGAGCAGCTCAAGCTCGTGAAAGCTGTCCACCACCACCCGGCCAATGCCCTGTTCCACCGCCTCGGTCAATTCC
>DASTLM010000393.1:0-2420 GCA_035714945.1 Dehalococcoidia bacterium
TCACCTGACGCCGAAAGTTTTACCCAGGCAGCGATTTCTGCCCGGAACCCGATACCTTCGGTTGTTAAAGTGCCCGAAGCCGTTTTATCACCCGAGGGGGTGCCTTCGCACGCGGATACACTAGCACATTCGGAAATTTAGTTAAAGGAGGATTGTAGCTTTCCTCTGTCGCCTGATGCCTACGGATCTGGCATAAAAGGCGGCAGTTTCCAGCTACACATTTTATGAATACGCTGGTCGAGCTACTGGAGTCAGCCTCTCGAGAATTTGCGGATGAAACGGCACTGGCCATCACGCCCGGAGTACGTCAGCAACGGTGGTCGTACCGTCAGGTGTGGGACTTCTCCGGCAGACTGGCCCACCTGCTCCAGACCCGGGGTCTAAAGAAAGGCGACCGCGCGGTGATCTGGGCCCCCAACCGACCGGAGTGGGTGCTGGCCTACTTCGGGTGCCTGAGAGCCGGAGTGATTCTGGTGCCGCTGGATGTCCGCAGTTCAACCGACTTTGTGATACGGATTATCGAACGAACCGGGCCGAAACTGGCCTTTTCCGCAAAAGAGACCGCCAATAACCTGGCAACATTGAAGCTGCCGACCATCGCTCTGGAAGACCTGGCAGAGGTGCTGGAGGGGCAGCTTCAGTCGTGGACCGATCCATCGATTACCGCCGATGATGTCGCCCAGCTTATGTTCACCTCCGGTACCACCGGTGACCCCAAAGGAGTGATCCTGACCCATCGCAACCTGATGTCCAACGTGATGGCTTGCCGGGAACTGGTGCCGGTCACCTCCGACAGCCGGTTATTGTCGCTGCTGCCGCTGAGCCACATGATGGAGCAAACCGGCGGGCTGCTGGTGCCCCTGTCCCGGGGGGCGTCAGTGGTGTTCCCCACCAGCCGCCAACCCAGAATCCTGTTCAAAACCATGCAGCGAGATCGCATTACCAACCTGGTTATCGTCCCGCAGGCCCTGGAATTGCTGATGAGCGGCATAGAACGGGAGGTAAGGGCCAGGGGCAAGGAAAAGCAATGGCAGTTCATGCTTCGAGTCGCGCCATTCTTGCCTTTCCCCCTGCGCCGGTGGTTGTTCCGGGAAGTGCATCGCCAGTTCGGCGGTCACCTCAAGTACCTCATCTCGGGAGGAGCCTATCTCAATCCGGTGGTGGAGCAGAAATGGGCGGCGCTGGGAATTACCATTCTGCAGGGATACGGGGCCACCGAAGCTTCTCCAGTAATTTCCACCAACACCTTCAAACACCACCGGCTGGGCTCGGTGGGCCAGCCTCTACCGGGAGTGGCCCTCCGGCTGGCCGAAGACGGGGAAATATTGGTCAAGGGCGACAACGTTACTCCAGGCTACTGGCAAAACCCCGCCGCCACCGCCGCTGCCTTTGCCGACGGTTGGTACCGGACTGGCGACCTTGGCTACCTGGACCGGCAGGGGTTCCTGCACCTCAAAGGCCGGAAGAAAGACCTGATTGTGCTGGACAACGGTCAAAACGTGTATCCGGAAGACCTGGAGACTTTGCTGAACCTGCGGCCCGAGGTGAAAGACAGCGTGGTGCTGGGCCTGGCCAATGAACGCGGTCTGGTGAGGGTGCACGCCGTGCTGCTGATGGAAGAAGGCGGCAACGCGGCCGAAGCAGTCAGTTCGGTGAACCGGCTGGTGTCGGACCACCAGAGGATCCGGGGATTCACCCTCTGGCCCCAGGAAGACTTTCCCCGCACTCATACGATGAAAATCAGAAAGCCGCTGGTGCTCGATTTTTTGACCAACCAGCATCAGGGGGAGGACAAAGACCCGGACGCCCCCGAAGAACCTGACCCCCCACCTCAGACCCGGACGCCCGACCTGCCAACCAACGACTTGCATCAACTGGTCGCCGCCCATTGCGATATTCCGGTGAATCGCCTTGCGCCGGACCACCAATTGGAGGCCGACCTGTCGCTGGACTCCTTGGGCCGGGTGGAGTTGCTGTCGTCCATTGAAGACCAGATGGGCGTCTACATCGATGAGCCAAGCATTGGCCCGGCAACCACCCTCGGGCAACTCCAGGCGCTGGTCGCCGCAGGACACCCGGTCCCCCCACCGGTCCTTCCCGACCTGGGGCCAGGCGTTATGGTGCCGCATGGCGCGGGTGTCGCTGCAGTGACGACTCCGCCAGCTAAAGCAGGCGGCTTCTCAGGAAACGCATGATGCAATCATCTACGTTAGCTCCTGAAGGCTCCGTCCGAGCCGTGAGGTTTTTCACCCTATCGCCGAAGAGCATAAGCTCAAAGAATTCGGCGGGCGGCACCTCATTTATGCCAGATCCGTAGGCATTGCCAGCAAGATTTTACGTCGAGCGGGACTCGGCCCGACAACCGGCAATCTATTCGAGAGTTAAGGTGCCCACGCAGCCTAGCACACCCGGCAATCTAT
>DASTLM010000394.1:0-2094 GCA_035714945.1 Dehalococcoidia bacterium
AGAACTGGAGACCGCTGGCGTCTCCTGTTTGACCATTGAGGACACCCTGCTGCCGATAAGTTTTGGTGCTGGCGGAGAAGGCAAGTTGATCTCGGTGGCAGAGGGTATCGGCAAAATGAAGGCCGCTCTCTCGGGACGGCAGGACCCCAGCCTGGTGGTGGCCGGGCGCACCAGCGCCCTGCGCAACGGCGGCGTGGCCGAGGCGGTCAAACGGATCAAGGCGTATCAGGCCGCCGGTGTTGACGCGGTCTTCCTGTCCGGGGCGCAGACCAGGGCCGAAGTCGCCGCGGTCCACGCTGCGGTGAACATTCCGCTGCTGCTGGGTGGCGCCGGCGGCGAGTTGGCCGACCTGGACTTCTTGAGCGCCAACGGCGTGAAGGTTGCCTTGCAGGGTCACCTGCCCTTCCAGGCAGCGGTAAAGGCGGCCTACGACACGTTGAAGGCCCTGCGCGATGGCGTCAAGCCCGCCGACCTGAGGGACAAACTGGCCTCTCCAGAACTGATGGGCCAGTTAACCCGTCGGGACGACTACAACCGGTGGGTCAAGGAGTTCCTGGGATAGGACCGGGCTGGGAGCGTCCCCAGACCCCCTTCCGAGAAGCCAGGGCCCCAGGCACACCCTGGGCCTGGCAGCCGGTACTGGGGGGACTCACCTGGAAGCGGCATCAGAAGTTGGATGGGAGAGGGCAGAGGACGTCCTGGCCTGACCCTCTCGGGCAGTGAGCCACTTCTCCTTCTGCAGCCGTCGGGTGGTCTCGTCGGTGGGCCGGTAACAACTCCAGAAATCCTGCCGGAACCCGTCGAACCGGTCGTCCTGAATTGCCCGGCGAATGTGGTCCATCAACCTCAAAATAAACCGAAGATTGTGCAGACTGGCCAGTCGCAGCCCCAGTATCTCCCTGGCTTTGAACAGGTGCCACAAGTAGGCGGCGGTAAAGTGCTGGCAGGTATAGCAGTCGCAGTCCGCCTCTAGAGGAGCATCCTGCTGGGCGAAACGGCGGTTGGTGATGTTCACCCGGCCCTGCCGGGTGAACATCGCCCCGTTGCGGGCCACCCGGGTGGGCAGCACGCAGTCGCACATATCCACGCCGCCAGCCACCGACTCTACCAGGTCTTCCGGGGAACCGACGCCCATCAGGTAACGCGGCTTTTCCACCGGTAACTGGTCGGCTACCTGCCGGGTAACTGCATACATCTGGACTTTGGACTCGCCCACCGCCAGCCCGCCGATGGCATAACCATCAAAGGGTATGCCGGTGATGAACCTGGCGGATGCTTCCCGCAGGTCGGGAAATGTGCCTCCCTGGACGATGCCAAATAGGGCTTGAGCATCGGCGTTGGGCGCGGTGGCGTGGGTCTGGTGGCAAATCTCGGCCCAGCGGTGGGTGCGTTCCATCGCCCGGACTACCTCATCTCGATCCGAGCCAAAGGCGATGCACTGGTCGAGGCACATAATGATGTCGGCACCCAGCCCTTCTTGATTGCGGGTGGCCAACTGGGGGGTGAAGTTGTGCTCGCTACCGTCAATGTGAGAGCGAAAGCGAATCCCCGCTTCGTCTACCCTTTTTAAAGTCCCCATGCTGAAGGCCTGAAAGCCGCCGCTGTCGGTGAGGATGGGCCGCGACCAACCCATGAACTGGTGCAGTCCGCCCAACCGCTCTACCAGTCCGATCCCCGGGCGCAGGTAGAGGTGGTAAGCGTTGCTCAGCACGATCTCGGCCCCCACCGATACAATTTCATCGGGAGTGAGCGTCTTGACCGTGGCCTGGGTGGCCACGGGCATGAAGGCCGGCGTCGCCACCGCGCCGTGGGGCGTGTTGAACTGGCCCAGCCGGGCACGGCCCTGAGTCTTTTGCAGATTGAAGGAGAACTGCTGCGCCATTGGCCCACCCCACGACGGTCGCGTGCTATCATGTACCGGACGCCCGGTCCCGGTGCCGACGCCAGATCCCTCTGGCCACGGCTCATGGTATCTCCAGGCAGGATGGATTGCAACGACCGGTATTGCCCCTGGGATTTTGCCTCATTACCGCTGAGGACGCCGAGTCGTTGGAGGAATTGCTTTGTTTCTTGGTAACTCCTTCGTAACTTCTT
>DASTLM010000395.1:0-7113 GCA_035714945.1 Dehalococcoidia bacterium
GCCCGCGGTCAGCCGCGACAGGATGAAACGACCCGATGGACGCCTTTTCCGTCTCGAGGACACTCGCCAATGGCCTATAGTCAGACAAGCTCCTGGCTCTCCCAATGGTGCTGACGATTTACACCAGCAACATCTGGTCGCCCACTTTCTACCGAAAACTGAAGTTTGGGCATTCCTCTTCGATGGCTTTAGATTCGATGGCTTCAGAGGCCCCGCTTGGGCGAGGGTAGCGAAATCCGGTCAACTACCTGAAACGCAGATTGTCGCGGGAGAGCTGGCCGATGGAAGTGCAGCCCATCAGCTTCATTCCCCGCTCGATTTCCGCCCGCATGAGGCCGATCGCCAGCTCGACGCCAGCCTGACCAGCCGCCGCCAGCGGGAAAAGATAGAAGCGCCCGATGCCCACGGCCTTGGCCCCGAGGGATAGGGCCTTCAGGACATGGGTTCCGCGCTGTATTCCACCGTCCATCATCACATCCAGTCGGTCGCCCACCGCATCCACGATCTCTTCCAGCTGATCGAAGGGCGCCCGCGAGCCGTCAAGCTGTCGACCGCCGTGATTGGATACCACGACGCCCGTGCAACCGATCTGGGCCGCGCGCTCCGCGTCGGCCACCGACATGATGCCCTTCAGGCAGAACTGCCCGTCCCAGAAGCGGAGCATCTCCTCCACGTCGTCCCAGTTCATTGATGGATCTAGCATCTCGTTCAAGTAACGTCCGATCGACATGGCCCCTTTGCTCATGTCGATGTGCTCGTCCAGCTGGGGCAGATTGAAGCCTTCGTGGACCAGGTAGTTCCACCCCCACATGGGCTTGAGCGCGAACTGAAGCATCCCTCCCAGCGTGAGCTTGAACGGGATGGTGAACCCGGTGCGCAAGTCCCGCTCGCGATTACCCCCGGTGATGCTGTCTACGGTCAGCATCATTACATCGACTCCGGCGTCTTTGGCCCGCTGAAGCATGGCCCGGTTTAGGCCCCGGTCCCGGTGGAAGTAGAACTGGTACGCTTGCGGCGTCGAGTGCGCTATCCTCAACTCCTCCAGGCTGACCGTGCCGAGGGAGGAGACGCCAAACATCGTGCCGTACTTCGCCGCGGCGGCCGCGACCGCCCGTTCACCTTGATGATGGAACAAACGTTGGAGTGCGGTCGGAGAGCAGTAGAAGGGCATCGCGAGCTTTTGTCCCAGCACGGTCACGGAAAGGTCGACGGTTTCCACGCCGCGCAGGACATTGGGCACCAGGTCGCAGCGCTCGAAGCTCGCCGAGTTCCGGCGGTGGGTCATCTCATCGTCGGCAGCTCCATCGATGTAGTTGAAAATTGGACTCGGCAGCCGCCGCATGGCCAGTTGGCGGAAGTCATGGAAGTTATGGCAATTGGTAAGGCGCATGTCGGCATATCCGTCCCTTTAGCCTGGGAATTTATACAGAGTGGTCGCGGTCTTGCCGAAAATCCACTCCCGGTCTCCTTCGCTCTTGAAAGTAACGTGCTCCATGGGCCAGCGGAGGGCATTGCGATACCCCTCGCCCCGCCCTGCCACCGGTGGGAAGTTGCTCCCCCACATCAGCCGTTGCGGCCCGAAGGCTTCAATCGCCATCTCGATCAGGGGTGGTACGTTCTCGAAAGGGAAAGGCTGGCGGAAGGGCATGGGGCGCGGGCATAGCTCGCCCAGGCCCACCACCTTCATAAAGGTATTGGGATATTGGGCTAGCGCCAGAACCTTTCTATACCGATTGTGGGGTGGCGTAGTATCCTGTCCGCCCCCTCCCAGGTGTTCAATGACGATTTTCAGACTGGGCAATTCTTTGATAACGTTCTCGAAATCCTGGGACCCGAACAGGTCTACCGCAGAACCCTGGCAGCTTACGATCATGCCCAACTCGGCAGCTTTACGCCAGATGGCTAGAGGGTCGCTACCCGGAGAGCGCTCCGTTGGACCCAACCGGATGCCCTCAACTCCCTGCTTCGACCATTCCTCCAGCCGCTCTGGCGCATCGGACAGTTGAGTATCGACCATCCCCACTACCGAAAACCGTCCGGGAAATCGGCGCATGCATTCGACCAGGTAGGAGTTGTCGTAAATCCCGCCGATCTGGACCAGGGTTGCCTGATCAACCCCGGCCCGGTTCATCTCGTCCAAAAGGGATTCAACTGGCGCGTACCAGTAGGGTGAGGCGTGGCAATGGGTGTCAACGACTACCATCCTGATCCTCCTTTCATATTCTAAAGCTTTTGCAAGCTCCGTCTGGCCTGAAGACCCGCGTTGTTGGTTCCCAGATACAGGGTTCCCAGATACATCGGAACGCAACCAGGCGGATACCTGGGCGGCGTGGTTCGCCGCCGACCCGGGATTGCCTACCCCTCGAGCCCCAGGAGTTGCGCCGCTGTCCCACCGAGGATCTTGATCCGTTCCTCATCGCTCAGCCCGGGGATCGACATAATGTGGTCGACCGGGGCGGTATTCCATGGGAACGGATAATCGGTGCCGAGGACCACGTGATCAATCCCCGCCTCGGCGATCAGGTGCCGCATGCCTTCGCCAGTGAACATGATCGAATCGAAATACAATTGTCCGCCTCGAATATATTCGGTCGGCTTCTTCTTGGGCAAGGGCCCGACCTCGTCCGGGAAGGTCGTAATCACCGCGTCCGAGCGATTGGCATAGGACGGCAGGAAACCACCGCCATGCGCGGCGCAGATCTTGAGGCCTGGAAAACGGTCAAGGGTTCCTTCGAAGATCAGATGCGACAGGGCTATAGTGGTTTCGAGCGGGTAGCCGATCGTGTTAGTCAGAAGACCATTGCCGGCCAACCGGCCACTCGGTTGCAATTCGCGGGTGCCTAGTGGATGCATGAAGATGAGCACGCCCAACTCTTCACATTTGGCCCAGAACGGGTGGAATTTCGGGTTGGCGAGATCCTCGCCGGCGACGCTGCCGGCAACGCCTATGCCGCGGAAGCCGAGGGTCTTGACCGCTCGCTCGACCTGTTCCGCGGCGAGGTCGGGATATTGCAGTGCCGCGGTCGCGAAGGCGATGAACCGGCCCTGCTGCGAGGCGCAGAATTCGACCAGGGCCTCGTTCTGCACCCGGATCAATTCGGTGACGGCGTCGCGGTCAGCCCGGTACCAGTAGGGATTGATGCTGAGCGCCTGGACATCGACACCCGTTTGATCCATCTGCGCCAGACGGTCGCCGACATTGGACCACAGCAGACCCGGCTCTTCCAGTGGGTGATTGATCAGCCGCGCCGCCTCCGGGACGATGCAATGCGCATGCACGTCAACGGTTTTCACTTGCTTGCCACTAATTACGACCTCGCGGCGGGATCGGGCCTGCACCTGCCCCGATCCGCCGCTGGCACCCCCGATCTCACAGTTGACAAAGGCTAAACTCGGGCCTGTAATCATGTTTCCGCTTATGGTCATTTCCGTTCCTCGCGTTCTTATGATCGTTTTCACTTGATAGTCTTCACTGCTTGCCAGAGTCGTCAAACATCCCCACCCATTGTAATCGCTGAAGCTATCAAGTAGCTCTCTCCCGCGTCGATAATCCTTGCATGAGGCACTTACTGGAGGTGGGGCATTTTCCGGCCATGCTCCCATGAGGTAACAGTTGAAGTAACAGTTGAAGTAACAGTTCTGGCCTTGCCCCCTGAAACAAATCTACCGGAAATGAAGGTTGTCCGATACAATTATTACTTGCTACCGCTGGAAGTCCAGGTACGGGGATAGGGAGTTTTCGGAATTTGTGATTTACCAACTGTACCACCGGGTGGAAGTTTCTGTCCTGGATAGATTGACCCCACGGCGGCGCGCCTAGGCCCGGCTGAGTTGGCTTCAACCGCCGCCCTGATTATCTTTGTTCTTACCTTCGCGGGTGTGGCCCTGACCCGCCTACCGTGGGTCAGGCTGGACCGGCCGGCAGCGGCCTTCCTGGGAGCGGTGGCCATGGTGCTGTTTGGCGTCATGACTCCGTTCCAGGCGGTCGGGGCCATCAACTGGGACACCATCAGCCTGCTGCTGGGCATGATGGTCATCATCGCGGGACTGCAGCACGACGGGTATGTCCAGACCCTGGCGATGGCGGTCCTGGGAAAAGCCCGATCTGCGCCCCAATTGCTGGTGGCGGTAATCGGGTTTACCGGACTGGCCAGTGCCTTCCTGGTAAACGACGCCGTGGTGCTGGTGCTGACCCCGATTCTGGTTACCTGCTGTCGCGCCAGGGGCGTCAATCCCGTCCCGTTTCTGCTGGCCGAAGCAATGGCGTCCAACATCGGCGGGGCCGCTACCATCACCGGCAATCCCCAGAACATGCTGATTGGACTCCAGACGGGCATATCCTACGGAGGCTTCCTGCTGCGGTTGCTGCCGGTGGCGGTGGCGGGATCCCTGGTCCTGGGGGGCTGCACGTGGTGGGTTTACCGGCGGGAGCTCAGGCAACGATTCGCCCCGGTTATTGACGGTCCAGACCGGACCCAACCCTGGCTGCGGTTCCGGCCATCGGGCGTGATTCTGGTCCTGGTAGTCCTGGGTTTCATGGCCAGCCGCTGGACCGGAGTTGAGGTGCCGTTGGTGGCGCTGGCCGGGGCCGCCCTGGTGCTGGCTTTGAGCGGGCGATCGCCCGGGGAACTGTTCATCCGGGTCGACTGGGTCCTGCTCCTGTTCTTTGCCGGCCTGTTCGTAGTTATCGGGGGCGCGGTGGGAACTGGGCTGCTGGACCAGGTGATCGACGCCGCGCCGGTAACCGGAGATTTCCTCGGCGTCGTGATGTTGCACGGACTGAGCCTGGGACTCTCCCAGCTAATCAGCAACGTGCCCTACACCGTTTTGATCACGCCGGTGTTGCAGGCCCAGCACAGCGATCTGTTGTGGCTCAGCCTGGCATCGGCGGCTACCCTGGCGGGAAATCTGACGTTAATTGGGGCGGTTTCCAATCTCATCGTGGCGGAAGGTGCAGCCCAGGAGGGTGTCCGGATTACCTTCGGAGAGTTCTTCAATCTGGGCCTGCCGGTGACGGCGCTGTCAATGGGGGTATCTCTATTGGTGCTTTGGGTTGAAAGCGCCCTGGGATTGCTGGTATAAGGTGTAAAAGACTTGATAGGTAATAATTGAGGCCTCATCTGATAGTTATGTATTGCATATCAAAATCGAGATTCGCTTTCGCCCTGGCATCGGTGTTACTCCCGGCAATGGGCATTGCGTCCCTTGCCCTTGGGAGCAACCACAATTTGACATTCGCGCATTTCCCTTCAAAAAACTCGGCAATCACGCTCCCGCCTGGTTTTGAAGAGTCACTGAGCGCGCCCCTGGGTTTCAGCCCGACCAGTATGGCCTTTGCCCCCGACGGGCGCCTGTTCGTAACCGACCAGGCCGGGGACCTGAGGGTCGTTGACCCGGGGGGCACCGTCCAGCCGACGCCTTTTTTGTCAGTGCCGGTTATTTCCTCTGACGAACGGGGGCTGCTAGGCGTAGCGGTTGACCCGAGCTTCGAGACCAATGGCTATGTTTACATATACTATACCTCTTCTTCCACCGCACGAAATCAACTCAGCCGGTTTCAGGAGGACCAGGCAAACCCGGGGCTGGCGGTGCCAGGCAGTGAATTGGTGCTCCTCGATCTGGGATTTTCCGCCTCCGGATATCACAACGGCGGTGCCCTCCACTTTGGAAATGACGGTTACCTGTACCTGGGAATCGGGGATGCCCATTCGGGAAATAATGCCAACGACTTGACGAATCTGGCCGGGAAGTTGCTCAGAATTGCCCGGGACGGGTCTATTCCCATTACCAATCCCCTGGTAGGTCAGCCCAATTCACGCCAGGAGATTTTCGCCTACGGCTTTCGTAATCCATTTACCTTCGCGGTGAATCCATCCAATGGGACCATATATGTAAACGATGTAGGACAGAGTACCTGGGAGGAGATTGATCTGGTCGTTTCCGGAGGTTATTACGGCTGGGACGACTGTGAAGGTGATTTCGTCCGGGGTAGTACGTCTGCGCCATGTGACGATCCGGCGGCCAGAGGGCCAATATATGCCTACCCGAGTAATGGGCCCTGTGCCATAACCGGCGGTGTATTCGGTGAGGGGTCAGCATTCCCGTCGGGATTCACCAATGGAGATTACTATTTCGCTGACTTCTGCGGGGGATGGATCATGAGGCTGCAAGAGGATGGGACCGTGGTGGACTTCGCTACAGTTACCGCTGGATTCGTGGTGGACCTGGATTTTGGACCCGATGGTGCGCTTTACTATCTTTCTCGTGAGACTCAGGCAGTTCACCGTATTGCCCATGGGGCCCATGCGGCGCATGCGGAACCTTCTTTAGAACTGCACCGGGATTTGGCCGACGGCGCCACCGGTGTGAAGGTGGGCATCACCAGGGTATTTGACCCGCCAGGGGGAGATGATGCGGCAGCGCGGCTCAGCGGATACCTGGCCCAGGTGACCTATGAAGGTACCTGCCTCCACGTGCTGGAGGTTCGGGACCTGGACTTCATTACCCAAATCAACATCAACGATGCCGACGGTATTGCCATGATCCGGGGAGACTCGCCGGGACGGGTAGCTGCCCCGGCCCGCCTGGCCCACGTCGTAACCCGGCTGCAAGGCAGCAATCAGGTCGGCTGCGCGATGTACCTGGAGATCACTGGCCTGACCGGCGGAGACGGGGAATCAATTGAAGTGGTCCCGTCGAGCCTGACGCAGACCTTGCTGCGGGGTGACGCCCGGGCCGATGGCAATATCGACATTGCCGATGCCACGCTCATCGCCCAGTATCTTGCGGTTCTGCGAAAAGATTGTACTGCGGTGATCGATACCAACTGCCTGCATGTGGTGAATTCGGCCAGCGTCCGGCACGACGGAGGGTTTGACACGACCACGGCGGCTGACGCGCTGTTCATTGCCCAGTATCTTGCCGGCCTCAGGGATGGGCACTACAACCCGGTTCAGTAAGCGGTTAAATTCGAAAGATCTGGTACTTACCAATACTTCGGTCCTGCGGTTAACGGACTTGTTATGGAAGATGCGCAGCCACCCCATTGGGTCAAGGACGCGATTTTTTACCAGATATTTCCCGACCGTTTCGCCCGTAGCGAACAGTCGGGTC
>DASTLM010000396.1:0-1709 GCA_035714945.1 Dehalococcoidia bacterium
GCGATATCTTCAAAGCCTGCCGGCCCCAGCACCCGCAGTCCGTTGACCCGGCCGCTGTCATCTTGCAGTAACTTTACGCCCTGAGTGGAGTATCGGATCTCGACGCCTTTCCGCTGGCACACATCGAATTGCTGGTCGGACAAACCCTTGCCTGCGCCGACGGCTTCCACCACCAGACCGCCCCAGAAGCGGTATTTATCGCCGTTTTTGAAGGCCTGCCTCCCGAAGGACAGCACGAAGCGCACGCCATTCTCCTGAAGCCACTTCATGGTGGGGTGGGACTGGCTGACCAGTATCTGGGCCAATTCCGGGTCTGACAGGCCGTGGGTCACCCGCATCATGTCGTCATAGTAATCGTCCTCGGTGTACTTGCCCACCTCAACGGAATTCTCCTCGGCCTCGGACATGTCCGGGATAATGGCCTTGATATCTTCAATTCCATTGAAGGCGAAACGGATGATGCCGCCGGTAAAGTAGGTGTTGCCGCCCCGGAAGTAGTCGGGGGCTTTCTCCACCACCAACACCGACTCGCAGTTCTCTTTGGCGGCCAGGGCGGCGCTGAGAGCGGCGTTGCCCGCACCCACCACGATTACATCATAAACTTTGTCGGCCAAAATAAACCTCCCCAGGATTAAATACCGGTGAATTGATGCACCATATGATAACCCGTCGGAAGGTGGGCGACAAGGAAGGCGGCGCCAATTATTCCGGTCACCATCCTGCAGCGTCAAACATGACTTGTCACTCCCTAGCTGCCGGGTTAGAATTAGCCAGATTCAGCACCGGAGATGATTCGATGTATAACAAGCCCATGCTCAGCCTGGAACAGACTCAAAAAGCGATGCAAGCCATGATTGCCAAGGCCACCCAGGAACCCGCCCGCCCGGTAGCAATTGCCATTGTCGACGACGCCGGCAACCTGCTCAGTTACGCCCGCATGGACCAATGCCGCCCCAACCCTCAGACCTTCGCCATCCGCAAGGCCTACACCTCGGCGCTGTCCGGGGTGGATTCGGCGGTATACGCCGAGCGACTGAAGAGCCAGGGGCGCAGCGTCAGCGACATGGGCAACCCCACCCTGGTATCGGCCCAGGGAGCGGTGGCTATCGTTGATCCCAGGACCAAATCGGTCTTGGGAGGCATCGGGGTCAGCGGCCTCTCCTCTCAGGAAGACGAAGACCTGGCCCGCCTGGGCCTGAAGACCCTGAGCCTGTAGGCCCGGAACCCCAGCGGTAATTGACCGCGGCAATTAACCCGCCAAACCGGCAATGAGGACCGCTGCCCAAAGCCCGCTGGTGGTCCGACCGGCCCACCACCAGCAGGTAACCGGCGGCATAAAATTGGTAATGCGCTGATTGACTTCGGAGAAATCATGCCTAATCCCCGCGCAGAATATTCGCCGCTGTTCCACCGAAAACCCTTGAAGCTGCCCGGCAACGCCCGAATCGCCGTCTGGCCCATCATCAACGTAGAGGAATGGGACATCAACGAGCCGATGGCCCGCACCGTGCTGCCCGCACCCCAGGGCGTTACCGTCATTCCAGACATCCCCAATTACGCCTGGTTCGACTACGGACTGCGGGCCGGTTTCTGGCGGATGAAGCAGGTGCTGGACAAGCATAAAATTCGCGCGACGGTGAGCCTCAACGCGTCGGTCTGCCTCAGCTACCCCCAGCTGGTACGGGAAAGCCTGGACTCGGGATGGGAGA
>DASTLM010000397.1:0-1876 GCA_035714945.1 Dehalococcoidia bacterium
AGGAACATCACTGAAACATCACTGAAACATCACTGAAACATCACTCGTGAGCCGGGCAGGTATCCGGGCAGCCTTGCCGGGGACCGGCTGGGACAGGCTCATGGGTCAGCCTCCGATAACCGACAGCCCCGGCAATACCGTCGGGGCTGGCGGTATTTTCTGGGATAACCCCGGATTGACGTCTATAGTCTGGGCGGGCTACTTGCCGTCATCAAAACTGACCACAACAATGGCGTTGGCGATGAGGGTGCCATCATCGGGTCCGTCGTGCAGCACTTCCAAGCCTCCGTGCACCACTTTGATGTGGCCGCTCCCGTGGGGCAACATGGAAAGCACCGCCTTACCGTCCACCTTTTCCGGCCTGGGTACTCCAATGGTCACATCCACCCGCATGTCGTCGGCGGTCTTGCCCAGCATGCGCTGGAACCCCAGGCTGCTGTGGTGGAGCGCGTCGAAAACGGCGCGCTGGGCGGCACTGGTGTAGTTGAGTCCATGGACATCAACTCCCATTCCCATTTCAGTGACACAACGTACTAGAGCCATGCTGATTCACCTCCATCCTTTATGATACCCACCTGAGATATACTCCGGATTGCCGGGCCCTTTTGACCAGGACGGGAAGTTTACACTCTCCAGGTCGGAACCCATTAGACAGGAACCCATTAGACAGGAACCCATTAGACATCAGTCCAGTATCCCAGTCAAGACACGCCAAAGGGAAACCGCTGGGCTCCGTTGGCGAACCATAACCTGAGGGCATCGTGTTGTGCCGGTTTATATCCCGGCGCGCCATCGAGTATACTTGAAACCAGGCTCCCTTCGGTGTGACCTTGCCCAAGATAACAAGCATGGAACTGCTGGCCGCCCTGACGCTTATTTTGATACTTGCCTGTTCCTCCGGCGCCGCTGGCGGCGCTCGCCCCACCGAATTGGTGGTTTTCGCCGCATCTTCTTTGACCGACGCTTTCCGGGAGGCAGCCGCCGGCTATGAGGCGGATAATCGGGAGGTGCGCGTCGTCTTGAATTTCGATGGGAGCCAGCGTCTGCGGACTCAACTGGAGCACGGCGCCCGGGCCGATCTGTTGGCGTCAGCCGACGGGCGCCAGATGGACCTTCTGGCAGCAGCGGGCCTCATCGGCGCTGAACCGGTCAATTTCACCACCAACCGTCTGGTCGTGGTGGTATTTTCTGGCTTCAAGCCGAGCCCGACCCTGGCCGACCTGGCTGCGCCGGGCACCAGGGTAGTGATTGCTCAGGCAACCGTTCCCGCCGGGTTCTACGCCCGCACCGTGCTGGACAATCTTCAGGCCGACCCGGCATTTGCTCCCGACTACGCCGATCAGGTGCTGGCTAATGTGGTTTCCGAGGAGACCAACGTACGCAGCGTAGTTCAAAAAGTGGCATTGGGGGAGGCCGATGCGGGTATCGTATATCAGACCGACGCCAGGGCTCCCAACATCACCACGGAGGTCCAGGTGCTTCCGATACCGGAATCACGGAACATTATTGCTAGGTATCCCATCGCTATTTTGTCGGGCTCAACTCAACACGGCCCGGCCCAAAGATTCGCCCAAAGATTTATTGACTACCTGGTGTCGGAAAAGGGACAGCAAATTCTGGACAAGCACGGATTTGGCAATGCTGGGGAGGTGGCAAGCCGGCCCGACCCTGGAGCTTTTACGGGCGCGGGGAACCGTTAACTCCCCGACTATGCGGTCAATTTTCAGAACGACAAACCTGGGGATGCCCGCCGGAATCGCGGCAACGGCGGTTTATGTAGTCTTCGTGGGACTCCCGGTGCTGGCCCTGTTAATTCGGGCCGCCCAGCAGGAGAGTTTCGCCGGGAGTCTCACCAGCGACCTGGCTCAACAGGCCC
>DASTLM010000398.1:0-4696 GCA_035714945.1 Dehalococcoidia bacterium
CAGAAGTGGGAGGGAAGCTGTTGTATTCAACGGTTTGGGTATCCGGCACGTGATTGCGGGTGGGCATGATTTCATGCGCAACCCCCACGCCCTCCACGTACTGGTCGGCGCTGCCTATCTGCTGGCGTCCTCCGAATATTCCCAACAGTCCAGTGATCAAAAAACTGCCGATTACCAGCAGGGCAATGACCAGGGACACTGCAATATACAGCCAATTTCTCCCACTCGATCGCGGCCGGGGGACCGCCGCAAGCGATGAACCGGCACGCGTCCCCCCCGGCCCGACCCGGCCTCTACGCCGGCGATGTCTAGACTCTGGCAAGATAGTTTCCTCCGAATCTGGTGTTTACCTTAGAGACGTTCTCCGGTGAGGAGGTAGTAGGCCTCCAGGTATCTCTTTGATGTATTGGCTACCACGTTATCGGGAAGGTCCGGAGCCGGCGGCTCCTGATTCCATCCCTGTCTGGTGAGGTGGTCCCGCACGAACTGTTTGTCGAAGTTGGGTTGGGACTTGCCGGGCTGGTAGCCTTTAGCGTCCCAAAACCGGCTGGAGTCCGGGGTCAGCAATTCGTCAATGAGAATCAATTCCCCGTCCAGCAGACCGAACTCCATCTTGGTGTCGGCCAGAATGATGCCCCTCTTCCTGGCATAACGGTCGGCGCAGGAGTACACCGCTTTGCTTACTTCTTCCAGTTTACGGGCCAGGGTTACCCCCACCAGATCAATGACCTGCTGGCCGGTCAGGTTCCGGTCGTGGCCTTCCTCGGCCTTGGTGGTGGGGGTGAATAGCGGCTGGGGAAAGGGGGCGCCTTCCAGCATGTTTTCCGGCATGGGCAACCCCCAGACCGTTCCCTGGCGGCGGTACTCAGACCACGCCGATCCTGCAATGTAGCCCCGCACGATGCACTCCATATCGATGCGCTCGGCCTTTTTGACGATCATGGCCTGCGGTGCCAGATCAGCGGGGAGTTTTTCGATCAGCTTGCTATCTCCGTACCGACGGGCAACTTCCGGGGCATCCGCCAGATAGATCAGGTGGTTGGGAACGATGTGCCTGGTTTTCTCAAACCAGAAGGCCGAAATGCGGTTCAACACTTTGCCCTTGTGGGGGATGCCGGTTGGCAGCACCACATCAAAGGCCGAAATGCGGTCGGTGGCCACCATCAGCAGGGTGTTCTCGTCGACCGCATAGGTGTCGCGTACCTTGCCTCGGTGCAGAAAATTAGGAAGTTTGGTTTGCAGTTGAGTATCAATGTACATGGATGTCCTTTTTAACTGTACGTTATTCAGGCGGAAACTTTGGACTTGAGCAGGCCGATGCGGAGGAATGTATCCTCGATGTGGCGGGTGTAATAACCATAATCAAAAATCTGTTGCATCTCTTCCAAAGAAAGGAACGCCCGGGCTTCCACGTCGGACCTTAATAATTCCCGGAAGTCCTGGTTGTCGTCCCAACTGCGCATGGCGTTGCGCTGCACGACTTTGTAGGCGTCCTCCCGGGCCAAGCCCTTTTCCACCAGGGTCAGTAAGGTGCGCTGACTGAACACCAGGCCCCGGCTGCTTTCAATGTTGGCCCACATGCGGTCGCTGAAGACCCGCAGGTCTTTGACGATGCGCGTGAAGATGCTGAGGATATAGTCCAGGGCCAGGCAGGAGTCGGGCAGGATGATCCGCTCGGAGGAAGAGTGACTGATGTCGCGTTCACCCCACAAGGCCACGTTTTCCAGCGCGGTAACGCTGTGGCCCCGTATCAGCCGGGCCAGCCCGCAAATCCGCTCGGACAGCTCCGGGTTGCGCTTGTGAGGCATGGACGACGAGCCAGTCTGCCCGGAGCCGAAGGGTTCTTCCACCTCGTGAATCTCAGTGCGTTGCAGTCCGCGAATCTCAGTGGCGAACTTTTCCAGCGACGCGGCGATCAGCGCCAGGGTGGAGATGAAGTTAGCGTACCGGTCCCGCTGAATGACCTGATTGGACACCGGGGCCACTTTCAGGCCCAGGCCCTGACAGACCCTATCCTCGACATTGGGCGGTATAGTGGCGTGACTGCCCACCGCGCCAGATATCTTGCCGACCCGGATATCTTCGCAGGCGTTAACCAGCCTGGCCCGTTGTCGGCGTAATTCGTCCCACCACAGGGCCAGCTTCAACCCAAAGGTCATCGGCTCGGCGTGAACCCCGTGAGTGCGGCCCATCATCATGGTATCCTTGTACTTTACCGCCTGATCTGCCAGGGTCTGAATCGCCGCATCCAGTTCTTGCAGCAGCAAGTTGCCTGCCTCCGCCAGCTGGAGGGCCTGGGCGGTGTCCAGCATATCCGACGAGGTCATGCCCAGGTGCAACCAGCGGCCCTCCGGGCCCAGACCTTCGGTGATTGAGGTCATGAAAGCGGTTACGTCGTGGCGGGTGGTCTCGAATATTTCCATCATCCGTTGATGGTTGTACCTGGCCCCCCGCAGCCGCACCATGTCGTCTGCCGGGATGACCCCTTCCTCGGTCCAGGCCTCGGCCACTGCCAGTTCAACGTCCAGCCATTTCTGATACTTGTTTTCATCGGACCAGACCCGCTTCATAGCGGGACGGGAATACCGGTCAATCAATTCAGCCTCTCCAATCAATACTCTCAATACTCGAGTGCTCCTGCAATGCCGACAGCACATCGCCAAAGTGGGCAAAGGGATGGTAGGGGATGCTCTGCGATCGACATTCCTCGGCCAGGACGCTGTGGGCGAAAACCACGTCGGCGCGCTGTGCCGCCTCAAAATCGGAACGGCCGTCGCCAACGTAGAACACCTGGTGTCCCTGGCTCCGGTAGCGTTCGACGATCAGACCCTTGGAATTGCCCAGGTGCTCCTTACCGGGTCGGGCGTGGTGATAGCGGAAGCTGATGCCCGCGTCGCTGAAGGTGGTGTTCACGGCGTACACCGGTACGTCGGGAAAGCCTTCCTGCTCCAACAGCGCTTCGACGTAGAAGTCCAGACCCGCGCTCACCACCGCCACCGGAATGTCCCGATCCCGGCAATAGTTCACCATTTCGCCGAAATAGGGGCGCAGGTTGGCGTTTTGCTTGACATAAGTCTGCATGGTGTCCCGGCCGGCCCGTATATTCCGAAAAGCGATTTCCTGGTAGTCCTTCAGGGTCAACTCACCAGCGCGGAACCGGATACCGGCCGCCAGCCACGTTGCGCGGTCGGCGAACCGGTCCAGCAGCAACTCGGCCACGTTCTGATCAGCGGCGGTGTCGTCGAAATCGGTCAGTACTGCCAGGCGCAGGCTAGCGCTCCCGGAGTTGCTTTCGGTAGTCCTCATAAGCCTGCCTGATTTCCTCGTGCTGCAGCCCCAAAATTTCGGCGGCGAAGAAGGCCGCGTTGCGGGCTCCCCAGGCACCCACTGCCATGCAGGCCACCGGAATGCCCGGCGGCATCTGCGCCGTGGCCAACAGCGCGTCCCATCCGTTCAGTTCGCTGGAGGTCAGCGGAATGCCAATGACCGGCAGAGTTGTCCAGGATGCCAGCACTCCCCCCAGAGCCGCTGAGCCGCCCGCCGCGGAGATGAGCACCTGGATTCCCCGGCCTCGGGCCTGGGTGGCGTATTCCTGAACCCGCTCCGGCGTGCGGTGCGCCGACATAACCCGAACCTCGTAATCGACCTTGAGCTGTTCCAGTGTATTGAGCGTCTCCTGAACCACCGCTTCATCCGAGGCGCTACCCATAATGACACCGACTAATGGCACGGATGTCCACTCCTGATTAATAATATTGCAGTAATAATATTGACTGCTAAACTTGCAACTCTTCCCGGAAGGCTTCCACCAGCGCCTGCTCCAGCGCCTCGCGCTCGAGCCGGATGTCAATCTCGTTTACCTGGAGATAGATTCCGTCCTCAGCATACCCCAGGTCGACCGCGATCTCGCGCTCGCCGTGTTCTTCCCAGGTAAGCACGGTGCTGACGTAGTCGGCTTCCTCTTCATCCCGGTCGGCAAGACGCAGAATCTCCAGATCAGCTTCGGGTTCCGTCTCCGGCCAGTCCCAGGAATTGTAGGCCTCAATTTGGCCGGTTCCCTGAAGCAGCACCGAATTCATGTCATCGATCAGGTTGGCTATTCCCAGCGACTGGGCGATCTGGGATAGCTGGTGCCGCTGACTTTGACGCGCCGTCTCTTCCAATTTGGACTGACGCAGACGTTCCGCCCGAATGTCGGCCAGTTCAATTTGTAGCGATTCAATCGTATCCCGCCAGGCCATATCGAGTCTCCTGTTCCGGCCCCGGTTGGGCTATCTGGGCTGGATCGCCTTTATTTTCTGGTCTGGGGGACTGACCTGGCCACCCAGTGGGCAAACCGGTCTACCTCTCGAAAATCGACCAGCCCCATCTGAAGGCGAACTCTCTGGAGGGCGTCCAGCAGGTCCAGGTAGCGCAACCCCCAGTGCCCTTTGCTTAAAGTGGCCGGGTATAACCCCAGGAACTTCACGGTGCGTTCAACCTGGCTGTTCCATAGGCCGAACAAGCCAGGCTCCCGCAGGCAAAGCAAGTAGGACACAAACTCCTTGCCTGCCCCAGCCAATTGGTAGGCTCCCCCTGGCGAGACACACTCATCGAAGCGGCTTTCCAGCTTGATGGTATCATAAAGCAGAAAGTCCAGCGAATCTCTGATTTCACCAATGGAGTTGGTTTTGAAGTCCTGGCTGTGGCGGCTACC
>DASTLM010000399.1:0-1660 GCA_035714945.1 Dehalococcoidia bacterium
AAGCCCCAGACCAAAAAGCAGGATGAAACCGGGCGCACCCGGTTCCTGGGCCACTCAGAGTTGGGCGCAGAGATGACCGAGGCGCGCCTGGCCCAACTGCGTCTCAGCTCCCGGGGCATTGCTATGGTGAGCAAAATGGTGGAGCAGCACCTGCGACCCACCCAGTTAGGGCAGGGCGTAGAGTTGCCCACCCACCGGGCCATTTACCGGTATTTTCGAGACCTGGGAGAGGTGGCCATCGACACCCTGTACCTGGCCCTGGCGGATTATCTGGCGGCAAAAGGGCCGGAATTGGCTCCTGACGATTGGAGTAATCATGCTAGAATGGTGGCGCACATTTTGCAGGTTGGCACCCAGCAGTCCGGCCCGGACAAACCAGCCAGACTCGTCACCGGACACGATTTGATGCAACAGCTTGGCCTGAGTCCCGGCCCGATAATCGGCGTCCTTCTGGAGAAGATCAACGAGGCCCAGGCCGCCGGGGAGATAACCAGCCGGGAGGAGGCCCTGTCCCTGGCGACAGATGCCCTGAACCGTCAATGTCTATCCTGACGTTCCCCATCCAGGAGGAAGGAACGCCGGTCTTCCTTGTCACCAGGCAGGGAGTCAGAGCAAGGGGAGGCCTCCATAACTACCGCTGTAGTACTGAGAATCTATCTCAAAACGTGGTTCGACAAGCTCACCACGAGCGGGGAGGTTGTCTATTCCGCTCACCCTGAGCTTGTCGAAGGGTGGCCGGTTCTGGTCCACAGAGTTTTGAAATAGTCACTGAGCAGGAGTAACCATGCGCGGGCGCAGTATCCGACTATCCATCCTGATTGTGTTCATCCTGGGGCTTTCGGTAGCTTCCCTGGCTTTCCGTGATATAAGCTTCGACCTGCCCGGTCTACCCGCCTTCAATCGGGGGGGCACCGGACCTCTGGGTTTGCGGCTGGGTCTGGACCTCCGCGGGGGGGCGCACCTGGTCTACCAGGCGGACACCGATACCCGAACTGAAGTGACCTTCACCGAACCGGTGGACCAGGCGGATATTGAGAGCCTGCTCAGCGAGTTAGGCTTTGAAGGCTATGAGGTCCGGCCCGGAGGCCAGACCTCCTTCCAGATCAAGACTCCCTTCCTCAACGAGGCCCGGCAGCAGGAACTGCACGATGCCCTGGGAGAAAGGCTGGGAGCTATTGCATCTATCCAGTTCTCCGAGCCGGTCAGCGTCACTCCGGACAAGATGGAAGGAGTGCTGAACACCATTAATCGGCGGGTCAATCTCTTTGGCACCGACGAGCCGATAGTCCAGCGGTTCGGCGAAGACCGGATTATCGTCCAGCTTCCCGGGGCCAGCGGCTCCGTCACCTCAGTGGAATTCAGCGAGCCGGCTGCTACTGCCGACCTGGAATTGCTGCTGCAGGAAAAGGGGTACGAGAATTTCACGGTCAAACGGCGCAACGACCGCAGTTACCAGGTCCGCACCGTTTCCCTCAGCCAGGAGCAGCGCCAGGAACTGCGGGACGCCCTGGCCAGCGAAATCGGTTCCCTGGCTTCCTTCCAGGTGATCGGCGGCATCGAGGCTGCCAAGTCGCTCATCGGCAGCACCGCTCAGTTGGAGTTCAAGGAACGGACTTGCGGCAGCCTGGGACCGGGCGGGCTCTGCCTGAACCCCACCGAC
>DASTLM010000400.1:0-5437 GCA_035714945.1 Dehalococcoidia bacterium
CGGTCATTCGGCAACCGAAGATGACCACTGAGCTTGAAAATGAAGAAACCTGGACAGCCTATCCAGTCCCTCTCCACTCAATTCTAGCATATACCTGCGCCGGTTAGGTTCAAGCCGGCACCTTCGACCCGGACCGGAACAGAAACTGCCAGGAGTTCGCTGATTGCCAGGAGCCCGCTGATTGACCGGAGTTCGCTGATTGAAGTGATGCGCCCTGGACGGGCAGGGCGATTCTTGACACTAACCGCAGGTCCCCTTACAATTTAGCTGCCATCCACCCATACCGTGGGGGCTGAGCACCAAAATCCCCACTTGAGCTATTTCAGTGGGCCGCTGGGATCGATTATGACCGAGACGGCCGGAACCGAAAATAGTGTTTCCGCATTTTTTCCCCGCAGCGGCGCGGCTTCCCTTCACCCCAAGTCGTCCTCCAGGACCTGCCCGGGCCAGCCATCGCGGCCAACAGCAGTCCCGTATGGATAATCGGCACTGCCGCATCGGATTTGTCGGCATCGGTGTCCTGGGGAAAGGGTTGGCGCTGGCACTGGCAGCCCATGACTACTCGGTGGTCGCTGCCTGCAGCCGGAGCGTCTCTTCGACCCGTTGGCTGGCCGACCAGGTGGACGGCCTGCAGGTATTCGCCACGGCCCAGGAACTGGCCGACGTTTGTGACCTGGTGTTCATCACCACCCCCGATTCGGTCATCAGCGACGTAGCCGCGTCGGTCAACTGGCGGGACGGCCAGGCGGTAGTCCACTGCAGTGGGTCGTCATCAATCGATATCCTGAACCGTGCCGGCGCCCAGGGTGCCCTGACCGGAGGGTTTCACCCTTTCCAGACTTTTGCCGGCCTGGACGCTCCCGAAGATACTCGCTCCAGACTGGCCGGGGTCACCTTCGCGGTTGCCGGAGGGGACTGGTTGGGCCAGTTTCTCCGGGATCTGGCTTGCGATCTGGGGGGACAGCCGGTGACCATCCCAGACCACCACCGCCCCCTCTACCACGCATCGGCGGTATTGGGCTGTGGCAATCTTACGGCGTTGATTCAATTGGCGGTGGACTCCTGGCGGGCGATGGGATTCAGTGACCAGGAAGCCCTGGGGGCTTTGCTGCCGCTGGCGACCGTTACTCTTGAGAATATCCGCCGGCACGGCATATTGGCCAGCGTCACCGGCCCGGTGGTCCGGGGAGACGCCGGCACCGTAGCGGCCCACCTTGAGGCATTATCCCGGGCCGTCCCGGAGGCAATTCCCGCGTACCGGGCGTTGGCTGCGGCTTCGCTGACCCTGGCGGCCCGGCGCGGCCTGGAGGAGCAGCAACTGGAACCGATACGGAAGCTAGTCGTTGATTGTCACTAGTCGTTGTTTGTCATCGGAGGTGCCGACCATGTCCTCGACCACGTCCAGAGTAACTATCCGGGATATAGCCCGGATGAAAACCAAAGGCGAGAAGATTCCCATGATTACCGCCTATGACTACACTTCTGCTCGATTGGCTGATGCGGCGGAGATACCCATTGTGCTGGTCGGCGATAGCCTGGGGATGGTGGTGCTGGGTTATGATTCGACCATTCCAGTGACCATGGAGGACATGATTCACCATGTGAAGATGGTGGTCCGGGGGACGCAACGGGCACTGGTCGTAGCTGATTTGCCATTCATGAGCTATCAGATCGACCAGACCCAGGCCCTGACCAACGCGGCGCGAATGCTGCAGGAGGGTGGCGCTCAGACCGTGAAGTTGGAAGGGGGCGAGAGCGTCGCCGGGACGGTGCGTCGCATCGTCGAATGTGGGATACCGGTGATGGGTCACATCGGTTTGACCCCCCAGTCGGTCAATGCCTTCGGTGGCTATCGGGTCCAGGGCCGTCAGCGCAAGGAGGCGGTGCAGCTACTGAAGGACGCCAAGGCCTTGGAAGACGCCGGTGCCTACGCCGTTGTCCTGGAGCTGGTGCCCACCCCATTGGCCCGACTAATCTCCCAGCGATTGACCATCCCCACCATCGGAATTGGCGCTGGGCCTGGCTGCGATGGGCAGGTGCAGGTGCTCCACGACATGCTGGGCCTGATTACTGATTTCATGCCGAAACACGCCAGGCGGTACGCCGATTTGAGCCAAGCCATCCGAGAGGCATTTACCCGGTACGCCCGGGAAGTCCGGGAGGGGGAATTTCCCACTGCGCAGGAAAGCTTTACGATGGACGAAGATATCCTCAACGAGCTGGCGGTCCTGCAGTAGGTCTGAGGGTTTTACTGGGCGCGTTTGTCCTCAATCTGCTTGACTATGTCCTGGATTTCCGACAGGGCCGCGTTGACTATGTCGGGAGCGGAACGCTTGAAGACCAGGTACTCGCTGTCCGAGAGTCCAGTGAGATCAAGCTGAAGCTGTACGCTGATGTTTTCACTGTCGTCGGTCAGGACCATCTTCTGGTTCACCATGGCCACGCGCAGCTCTGGTGAGAACATGCTGGGCCCATCGGGCTGTTGGAATTGCTGGGCCAGAGTGATGATGCCCTGCTCCCCATCAAAGACCACTCGTCTTTCCGTCCCTTCGGGATAGAAGATGGTGACCTCAGCTTGATTCAAGCTCCCTCGCTGGGCATATCCTTCAATTTTAACCGTGCGGGTGATGGTATTGGCTGAATCGCCATAAAGGGCGAAGAAAAGGGTAATATCGCGCGTCGCGGTGTTGACCTGGAAAGTGTACCAACTTTCGGCGGTAACGTTGCCCGGGAGTTCTACGCTCACCAATCCTTCCGACAGTACTTCACCAAATTTGACTTCCGGGATAACTCTGGGTAGGGATACCGGATCGGATGCCAGCAGCTTCAGCTCGGGTGTGGGCTCTGGGGTAGCGGTGGGCGGTGGGGTTGGGGTTGTCGCCAACTGGTCAGTGATGAGGGCCAGGTCCTTCAGGCCCGACTGATCACCCTTGGCGGAACGCAAATCAAACCCGGTAGTGAAATAAATAATTAATATTGCAGCTACTGCCAGAGTAGCGAACAGCGAGAAATACACCAACGTCTTGTTATTGCCGCGTCTTTTCTCCGGCGCCCGAGAGATTTTCATTTTTGCCTCCCTGGATTTATTTCTGCAGCCGATCTGGTTAACTACAGGACCTAGTATCTTGATGAAAAACCCTTTTCGACCATCCCCCTACCCCCTTCCTGACCAGGAAGGGGGTGGAAATTGTATCTGGGGGACACCCCCAGACCCCTGCCAAAGGGGCTTCACCCCTCTGGACTCCCCTTTTTCAGCACCCTGCTAGAGATTGGGCAGCAGGTCGGCGGCGCGGGCCACCTTTTCCCAACGTTCTTCGCGGCTGGCCCGCTTTTCCCGGGTATTACCCATCATTTTGATGGCTTCAGTGTAGAACCAGCCCACCTTATCCATCGCTGCTCCCTGTCCCAGGTTGGAAACCATGACGGTGACGCTGATTGTGTCGGAGGTGCGCCCGGGGTAAGTCCCCTTACGCCGTCCCGCGCCGGGTACCCGGTCGGCAAAGGCGTTGTCCATCATCTCAACAATCTCTTCGGTGGCTTCTTCGGAAGGGCCGCTGAACAGGCCCAGCACGTTCTGGGCGTCGTACATGACCCGGCCTTCTTCGACGTATTCGCAGTCCACCGATAGCTCGGCGAGGGCCGAATGCACCACGTTTTGTGCCCGCTCGATCTGGGCCTTGGAAATCGAGAAATGGCGGCTCTTGCCATTGCCGTTGCCACCCCGCAGTCGGGCCAACAAGGAGGAAGAAGGTTTCTGGGGCGGGACCGCGTTGTGGGCAACCCCGATGGCCGCCGGGCCTTTGAGAATGCGGATGACGTCGTTGGCATCCAGGACTTCGCCAATGTAACGGCGGTCGGTCTCTTCGCCGACGCAGAGGATGTCCATGAACGAGTCGGCGATGCGCCGGTTAATCTGCGAGTAGTTAACACCCATCGACTCGTTCTTCCGGACGAATTTCTGGTTGTCCACCAGGAACACGGCATCCGCCTTGGAGTTGTCCAGCACCTTTTTGAGACAGGTGGCGGTATTGATCACGCTGTCCGGCTCGTCGTACTGGTTGGCGAAAGGCAGCACCAGCATGGCGTATACCGGCTTCTTGAACTCTTCTTTGAGCAGGTCGGCCACGACACCAGCCGACCCGGAACCAGTCCCACCCGCGGTGGTGCCGATCACCATTATTGCGTCGGCGCTGTAGACATCGCCGTGATCCCTGATGGTCGAGGCGATTTTTCGGGAGTTGCGCCGGGCCTGTTCGGCCCCGTCGGTGTTGACCTTGCCGGCACCGCGGCCGCGAAACTCGTCGGTGGTCCCAATCAGGATGGTGTGGTCATCTGTCTGGGGTATATGCTGCAAACCGTACAGGTCTCCCGCTCCCAGGTTGACCGCGAAAATACCGGTGTGGATTGGGTCCTGTTCCCCACCAGTGAAGATGCGGATGCGACGATTTTTCCAGACCCAGTCACCCATGGCGGCGAACTCGTCGGCTATGTTTGAGCCGCCCTGACCAGCACCTACGACAACAAGCTTCATGGCTTACTCCTTGATTTCTGTAGCACCAACCATAATTGCTGAGGTCGACTCGTTGGCGCGAATCGACCTCAGCCCATGTCAGGTACAGGACTGTTGAGTATCTAAACAATACCTGTCTTCAATAATACCTAACCTTCATTGCCAGCCGCCTAGCGTACTTCTACCAGGTTTGTTGATCTTTTCAGGACCAGACAATATCGGCAGAGCCCGGGAATCTATCCCGGTACCCGGTCAAAGGGATTCTGATCAACCGATCTATGTCGGGCCGAGGCCCCCCCACCAGGCGTGGGATGCAGATTACCGCTGAATCCGGCATTACTGACGGCCGGCAGCGAGGGATGTGACCCGACGGGCTAACCATTGCGTTATCGACGGGTTACTGTAGTCGCCGGGTTGCTAATGAAGCGGTGAAGTGTAAAACTTTGAAAACTACCCCTGGACCTGGTGTGGAAATCGGCGAGAATTCGTAGGATGATGAAAGGAACAAAATCCTGGCCCCAAAATCCTGGCCAAGGTTGGTCCAGGCTTGAATTCTGCCAACCTGGCGCTTTGGCCAGGCTGACGCATCCGGCGACCGGAGGAGAACCATCAGTTTGCGAAATGATCGGGCGAATTTTTCGGGTTTCTCGGGTTTCAATGGGCAATCGGCTCTGATCACCGGCGGTTCTGGCTTCATTGGCTCCCACCTTTCGGAAGCGCTCCTGGACTCCGGATACCGGGTGACAACAATTGACAATCTGTCCACCGGCCGGCAGGGAAATATCAGCCATTTAATCGGCCGCCCCGGCTTCCAGTTTGTCATTGACAGCATCACCAACGAGATCGTCATGGACCGGCTGGTCAGTGAGTGCGACGTAATCTTCCACATGGCGGCGGCGGTAGGGGTTCAGCTCATCGTCAGCGACC
>DASTLM010000401.1:0-3041 GCA_035714945.1 Dehalococcoidia bacterium
GGGAACAGGCCAAGCTGGACCACCATTGACCACCGGGACAGCGTGGGGAACAGCAACAGTACCCATTCCTTACCGGCCACTCCCAGAGAAAGCAATGAAACCAGCGCACCATATTTCAGGATGAGCAGGCTGACCGCTCCCACCACGGCGAAGGCGCCCACGTGGGAGTCGCGCATGATCTCCAGACGGCGCTGGGCGGTGTACCCGCCTAACAGCCCGTCGCAGACGTCCATGAAGCCGTCCAGGTGCAGTCCCCGGGTAACCGCCGCCAGGACTGCCAGCAATAGAGCGGCGGTCAGTGGCACCGGAAAGATTTCCCGGGCGCCTCTTTCGATGCCGACCAGCAACAGCCCCAGCAGCAACCCTACTGCCGGGTAGCAGGCGCGGGCGTTACTGATGTCCTGCTGGCCAGGGCTCCGGGTCCCGGCGGCCGGGAAAATGGTCAGAAAACTGAGGGCCGCAAAGAAAGGAGTCAGGTTCCGGCGCTCCGGTCCGCTTCGTCGCGCTCCGAGACTCCGGCCTCGGCGAAGGTGGCCATCTCGGCCAGACACCGGGCGCTGGCTTCGATGATGTGCATTGCCAGGGTCGCCCCGGTACCCTCGCCCAGCCGCAGGTTCAGGTCCAACAGCGGGCTCAGTCCCATGGCCTCCAGTCCGACCCGATGGCCGGGTTCCACCGACTGATGGGATGCCAGGAAGTAACTGCGGGCTTCCGGTGAAATTACCCAGGCGATCAACGCTGCCGCCCCCGATATGAAGCCGTCCACCACCACCGGACGGTGGCTGGCGGCGGTCCCCAGCATCGCCCCGGCCAGCACGCCTATTTCAAATCCGCCGATCTTGGTCAACACGTCCAGGCCGTCTCGGGGATTGGGCTGGTTCACCGCGATTGCCCGGCGTATCACCTCAATCTTGTGGGCCAGGGCCGGATCGTCCAGTCCAGTACCCCGCCCGGTGGTAATTGCCGGGTCCGTGCCGGTGATTACCGCGGTGATGGCGCTGGAGGGAGTGGTATTGCCGATGCCCATGTCACCGCAAGCGATCAGGTCGGCGCCCTCGGCGATCTGCTCCCGGGCCGCATCGATACCCGTCTCCAGGCACCGGATGGCCTGCTCCCGGGTCATCGCCGGGCCGACGGCCATGTTGCTGGTGCCCCGGCCGATCTTCGCCTGACGCAGCAACGGGTGAGGCTTCAAATCGGCGGCCACTCCGGCGTCCAGAACCATAATTTCCGCGCCAGCGTGGCGGGCCAGCACGTTGATTCCCGCGCCGCCGCGCAGGAAGTTGTACACCATCTGCGGGGTGACTTCCTGGGGATAGGCGCTGACGCCCTCGGCCACCACGCCGTGGTCTCCGGCGGCCAGGATCACCGACTTGCGCCGGATCTGGGGAATGGCTTCACCGAACATACCCGCCAGCAAGATGGATATTTCTTCCAATCGCCCCAGGCTGCCCGGGGGTTTGGTCAGGGTATCCTGTCGGGCGCGGGCGGCGGCCATCGCTGCTTCGTTGAGCGGGCCGATGGCCGCCAGCGTCCGGTCGATTAACGGCGAAATAGGCATGGCGTTGCTCCTGATGGACGTATTACGGTTCATCCTGAATCATTAAGCCTTAAATTGCGAATACGAATGTGAGTCTGCCCGACGATGACCAGTGCACCGGATAACTCAGATTCAGTAGTTCGTTCCAAAAGTCTCGTCAATGGGCTTTGAGTCTCCTCTATAGTAGTCGGCCAAACTCTCAGCCGGATAACTCCATGATGTTGACCCACCGGGAAGCTCCGCTGGTCAGCAAAATCTTCGTCAAATGTGATAATTAGATAACCGTTTCCCTGAGCCCATTTGAAAATGTTTGAATCAGATTCTCCTCCCAACCCAATTAGCGATACGTGGGCGACCTGCCATTCAGGTCGCAGATTCATTAGCCAGTCCCTTACTGCCTGGGGCACGTTCTGGTCAAGAAGTACCTTCAGGGAAAGTTCATTGTCACCTTCTGGCAATGACCTTGTCCTCGTCAATTACCCGGCTCGCGTATTCTAGAGCAGCAGCGATGTCCTCCAGGGCCAGCTCAGGGTAAGCGGAAAGAATATTTTTGGAGGTATAACCCCCGGCTAGCATGCCCAGGATATTCTTTACCATGATGCGGGTTCCCGTTATACAAGGTTTGCCGCTGCAAATGTTGGGGTCCACGGTGATGCGTTCTTCCATGATCTCCTGGATCTCCTAAAACTCAATTCCTGGCTGGGCCTTGATGCCCTTCTCGTAGGGATGCTTGACCACCGTCATCTCGGTGACCAGATCGGCGAACTCAACCAGCGCCTCCGGCGCGTGCCGCCCGGTGATGATGACGTGCTGCATCTCCGGCCGATGGCGCAGCACATCGATGACATCCTCCACCGGTATCCAGCCATAGTGCATGGGGTAGGTGAACTCGTCCAGGATTACCACATTGTACTGGTTGGAGGCGATGACCTCCTTGGCATCTTCCCACAGGGCGCGGGCCAGGTCGGCGCTCTGCTCCAGGTTCTGTGACCGCCAGGTGAAGCCGTCGCCCATCGCCCGTACCGTGACCCCGATCTTCTGAGCGGCCCGCTGCTCGCCAAAGTTGGCGGTGCTGTGCTTGATGAACTGGAGCATTATCACCTTCATGCCCCGTCCCCAGGCGCGAAACAGCACGCCCATGGCGGCGGTGGTCTTGCCCTTGCCGTTGCCGGTGTTGACGATGACCAGACCCTTGTTGATGCGCGGTCCCTTTACCGACTGGGGCCCGGGCTCGGCGGACTGCTCGGTGCTCATTTCGCTGCTCCCATATTAAAATGCTTGAAGCCGGTCACGGCGGTCTGGTTACGCCTCCATCGCGCCATCAGCCATGGTGGACCGGTGCCTGAATCAAGCTCCAGACCCGATGCTATTGGAACAGACCTGGACGAATCTCCGGGCCAGCGATGGCTTGCTTCCCAGGTGTATGTGGATATATGAGGCCCACACGCTGCCCATCTGGAAGCCTTCCGGCCTTCCTTCCTGGTCAATTACTTTGTAGACC
>DASTLM010000402.1:0-2182 GCA_035714945.1 Dehalococcoidia bacterium
CTGCAGGCTAGAAAGGAGAATTCTGTGGATACAACCGAGGTAAAAGCCTTTATCTTCGATGTTTTCGGCACGGTGGTGGACTGGCGGGGCAGCATCATCCGGCAGTGTGAGGATTTTGGACGGGTCAAGGGCATCGAAGCCGACTGGCCCGCCTTTGCCGACGCCTGGCGGGGGCGGTACCGGCCTTACATGAACAAGGTGCGCACCGGGGAATTGCCTTGGACCAACCTGGACGCCCTGCACCGAATGGGTCTTCAGGATGTGCTGGACGAGTTCGAAATCAGCGGTCTCAGCGAGGAAGAAAAGTCGGAAATTAACTTTTTCTGGCATTTTTTGCGGCCCTGGTCCGACACCGTGGCCGGACTCTATCGCCTCAAGAACCGGTACATCATTGCTCCCATGTCCAATGGCAACATCCGGCTGATGACCGACATGGCCAAATACTCCGGCCTGCCCTGGGACTGCATTCTGGGGGCTGAGGTGGCCCGTCACTACAAGCCCGACCCGGAGAGCTATCTGACCGCCGTCGAGTTGCTGGGCTTGCGCCCGGAGCAGGTGGTAATGACCGCCGCCCATCAACCCGACCTGATGTCGGCGCAGAAAACTGGCGTGAAGACCGCCTTCGTACCGCGTCCCATGGAACATGGCCCGGACCGCACCCCAGACCCGACGCCCGACCCCTCGTTCAATGTGGTCGCCAGCAGCTTTGTCGACCTGGCCGCCAAAGTGGGCGCGTAGTACTACAGCCGCACATGTAAAGAAGGGTCTCACCCTCATCCTAACCTTCTCCCTCAAGGGATAAGGGACTTGGCCCCCTCTCCCTTTGGGAGAGGGCTGGGGTGAGGGTAACCAGTGAGAACTGCGACTGTAGTGCCTAGAGAAAACCACTCAAGGGGCGGCCTTTTACTTCCTGATGCCGCAGGCGCCGGCCACCAGTTCGTAGGAGCGCACCCGGTCCTCGAACCGGTAGCAGATGGTCACCACACTCAGGTCCGGCGTCTGGTAGCGTTCGGCGATGGCTTCCAGACCCTGCTTGACCTGCTGAGGATCGCCGTCCACGCAGTTCCTGGCGTACTGCTGTACGAATGCCAGTTCATCGGCGCGGTACTGGTAGTCCAGGGCGTCTGCAACGGACGGAATCCCTCGGGCCCGCCCGGTTATCGATCTGAGCCTGCCCAGGTTGCGGCTGGAGGCCACCCGCCGCGCTTCTTCCTCGGTCTCGGCGCACACCACCTGGACCCCCACGTTGATCCTGGGTTCGGAGAGATGCGCCGAGGGTTGAAAATGCTGCCGGTACCCTTCTACTATCGTTGGGCCGTCTTGCGCCCCCAGGCCAAAGAAGTGGGCGTAGGCGAAGGGCAGTCCTAGCTGGGCGGCCAGGTAAGCGCTTTCGTACCTGGAACCCAGCAGCCAGACCTCGGGAGCGGTTTCGCCCGCCGCTGGAGTGGCCTGGACTCCGGCAAAGGGATGGTTTTCGGCCATCGCGCCCGCCAGGTATCCCAGTACGTCGGTGACCTGCTGCGGAAATCGCTCGATGGTCCGGGGAGGGCCGGGGAACGCCAGCGCGGCGGCGGTCAACTGGTCGCTGCCCGGGGCCCGGCCAATGCCCAGGTCGATGCGCCCGGGGTAGAGGGCGTCCAGAATTCTGAAATTCTCCGCCACCTTCAGCGGACTGTAGTGCGACAGCATGACACCGCCGCTGCCCACCCGGATATTCCTGGTGTGGGCCGCGATCTGCCCGATCAGCATTTCCGGGCTGGTGCCGGCAAAGTTGGGCAGATTGTGGTGCTCGGCCACCCAATAACGTTGATAGCCAAAGGATTCGGCAGCTACTGCCAGTTTGATGGTCTCTTGCAAGGCCTCGGAGGTGGTGCCGCCCTCCCGGATGGGGGACTGGTCAACCACGCTCAGCACCAATTTTTGGTTCACAGATCGTGGCGCTGGAAGCTGCCGGTTTTAACCGGCAGAGGAAAGCGCCCCTCCTGGTCTATTGAGTGTTGTGGTGTTAACATACATCCATGAAATTGACGCTCCCGGTCAAGCTCGCTCCTGATGCCAACCAGCGCAGCGCATTGCTGGAGACGGTGCACCGCTTCAACGCCGCCTGCGATTCCATCGCCGAAACTGCCTTCAGCGAGAGGTGCGCCAACAAGGTCGCCCTCCAGAAGCTGGTCTACTACGA
>DASTLM010000403.1:0-4942 GCA_035714945.1 Dehalococcoidia bacterium
GGTTTCCGACCAGGGAGCGGCGACCCAATTTGACCTGTCCGGCGGCAGCGCGCTGGCCCGGAAGATCTGGGAGGAGATGGACGCCGACACGCTGGCCCAACGGGGGGTGACGGTTTCCGGCGACCCGGAAAGCTGCATCAATGCCATCAAGCTGCACCAGGCTACCGGCGTTGACCAGGTGCAATTCCTGATGGCCACCGAGACCATCGGCCACGCCGCCGTGATGAAGTCCATCGAGTTGTTTGGCAAACACGTGATTCCAGCGTTCCGGTAGAGAAAGAGAACAATTGCACGAAATAGCCCGGCCAATGGATGGCCGGGCTGTCGGTTCAGGGCATCTCGCCCACCGGGTTTCGCCCTCGGATGCCAGCGATCCGAATCGTCGGCCTAGTTGGGGACCAGGTTAGGTGTGGGCTCCAGGGGCAACCCTGGGTGACCGGTCAATTTCTCACCTTCAGCTTGCATTTCGCGAGCCTTCTGCTTCACTTCAACCAGAACTGACTCGATTTTATCCACGTCGAGATCTGCCGCCACGCTGTGATAACCGGCCCGTTCGATCATCGGCGCCAATTTCTTGCTGTCGAGCTGTTCAAATACCCAACCCAGCGGGTCTTCCACCAGTGTCCGGTCCCAGTAGATTCGATGGTTCTTGTTTCTGGGGCCATAGTGGTAATGAGGGCCGTCCCAGAAACAATCAAAAGCCATGATCTCGGTCTCTTCAACATACGACTTGTCGGTAGCCCCGCCAATGTCAGCCAATACGTGGACCGCCAGGCCGCCGTCTCCCACTGGAAGCCGCCGCATCTCCAGCCCGAACCTGATATTCCCAGCTTCGTAAACGTGGGTGCCCCGATTATGTTTGACCGTGTTCCGCCTGGAGGCGAACAGGTCCCGGGCGCATGCTTCCAGTTCCGGAAGGACCAGCACCACCTCTTCCAGGTCCAATTGATCAGCAATCTCCGGATACCCGGCCCTGGCCAGCATGGCCGGCAGCTTCCGCTCCATGGTCCTGATGGTCCAACCGATGGGATTGCCAACGGCGATCGGGTCCATCCGGTATAGTTTTCCTACGCTTTTTGGAACGTCCGTCCGGCCCTCGAGCATTATGGGCCCTTTGATCTCCAGATTGGGATTCTCGGGACCATAGATATAACTTTTTTCGATGTCGAAGCAATTGAACCGGAGCAGGGACGTATCCCGGCCGTCGACATTAGCCTGGACGGTGATGGACACCCCCTGGTCGGCATGGTCTTGAATGTTCTCGTCCCACAGTTCATGTCGGGCGATGAACGTCACCGGGCCTGCCGTGAATCTGGTCTTCTTCTGTGCCTGGACCATTGCTAATAACTCCTCCTTGAGAATCCTTGAGAATCTGGTTCGAGGTTGTACCACCAATGCAAGCGCCGCAAGGCTGAATGCTTGCCGTTGACTCTAGCCAGCAGACATGCAGCGAATGTGATTAGCCCGCGGATGGATGTGAAAAAGCCGTGAAGACCACCGATGTATACCAGGTGCAGTTACCGATGGTCTTGGCCGATGGTCTTGGCCGCCAGGACCATCGGCTACCCGAGGTGATGCAGCCGCTTACTCTTTCCCGGTCAAATCCGCCACCCGGGGGCCGACCTCCTGCATCAGCAGTTGCAGGCATTCGTGCTCCCACTGGGGGTCGTCCGGGTCCTGGGTGATGGCCAGCAGGTGTCCGAAGCCGCCCACCTGGGTGTACAGGTCGCGGATGCGCTCGGCGCACTCCTCCGGGTCTCCCACAATCCAGATGTTCTCCATCATGTAGTCCACCGTCAGGTCGTCGTCGGACATGTTGGGGTCGGTCTTGGTGGCCTGAATCAGCCCCGACCCCAGGCGGTTAGGCCGCTGATGTTCGATGTAGTTGCGTCCCAGCACCGCCCGCGCCCGTTCCCGCGCTTCATCCGGCGTCCTGGCTACGAAGACGTCGCGACCGATGCGCCACTGGCTGCGGTCGCTGGTCCGGCCCGCCTCGGCCGCCGCGTCCTCCACCACCGTCCAGTGATCGCCCAGATACTTGGGTGCCAGGTTGGAGCTGCTCATGGGAATCCAGCCCCTTTCGCCAGCCACCCGGATCGAGGTGGAGCCGATGGACGTGGCCGCCACGCCGATGGGTGGGTGGGGCTTTTGAAAGGGCTTCATGTGCAGGCCCCGCTCCAGCACCGGGTCCAGCTCCGGCGCCTCGATATTGAAGTATTTGCCGTGGTAGCTGAATTTGCCCTCGTTCTCCCAGATTTTCAGCACAATGTCCAGGACTTCCGCCGCCTGTTCCCGCACCGCTTCGCCTTTCTTGGGGTCGAGACCGAACAGGGCCAGGTCGGTGGGGATGGCGCGATGGCCGATGCCCCAGTAGAACCGGCCGCGGGTCAGATGGTCCAGCATGGCGATGCGGTGGGCCAGTTCCACCGGGTTGTGGATGGGCAGCAGGGTTATGCCGGTGGCCAGCTTGATGTTCCTGGTCATGGCCGAGGCTTTGGCGATGAGCAGGTCAGGGCAGGGAGCGTTCTCCCAGCGCTCGGTCAGGTGCTCGCCGAGCCAGGCTTCGTGAAAGCCCAGCCGGTCGGCCTCCACCAGCAGTGCCAGGTCCCGGTCGTAGGAATCGGCGTAGGAGCGATAGGGGGGGTGCAAGGGCATCATGAACAGTCCAAATTCCATGATTCTCTCCTAATGGGCGTGGGTCTGGGGGTGTCCCCAGATACAATTTCCACCCCCTTCCTGACCAGGAAGGGGGTAGGGGGATGGTCGAAAAAGGTTTTTCATCAACCTGCTAATGGGCCTCGCTGGGCCCCTGGAATCCAGCGTCACGATGGCCGCCGTCACAGAAGGGCTTATTGCTCGAATGGCCACAACGGCACATGGACACCCACTGTCCTTCCGGAATGGAATAGGCTTTACCATGCTGGTCTACTAATTCGATGGGGCCGGTTACGCGATAGGGCCCGTTAGCCCTGACCTCGATCTTTACGTCTGCCATTAGTCACCCTCCAGAGAGTCTATAAATTGGACGCCGACGACGATGATTCAAGCACCGGACGCACAGCAGGATCAGTCTGCCACCCAGCCAATCAAGTGTCAAGCGTTAATGCTCAACCGGGTGTGCGCCAGGCATCTTGACGGCAATGCTGCTGTCGGGTACATTCAAGAGAGTGAGCCAAGAGAGTGACCCAGGAGAGTCACCGCGTCAGTCCAATATCCGCAAGTCGGTTGTCCGAAAAAATGTTATCCCGCAAATCTATTACACAATCTATTACATGGGAGAGTGAATATGCCTCTGTACGAATATCACTGCCAGACCTGTAACCACAAGTTCGACAAGCTCCAGTCGATGAACTCCACCGGCGCTGACTGCCCGCAGTGTGAACAGCCCGCTCGCCGGGCCATATCGGTGTTTGCCGCTGTAGCCCGGGGTGACTCCAGCAGCAGTTCCGACTTCAGTTCCATGCCGATGCCACCCATGGGTGGCGGGGGATGCTGCGGCGGGGGATGCTGCGGGCCCAGTCACTAGATTCGCCCCTGGATTTCTGGGGGAGGAGCTTGATTTCAAGCCCCTCCCCGGTTTGCTTCAGATATTGCCGGTAGAATAGCTTCTACTGCCACCTTTCCTCATTGCCCAACGGCGGTACAGCAGGTAGCCCCCGGACACTCCGGTCAGGCCGATTGCGCTGATCACCGAAGTTGCAGCCACGCGCATGGTCGCGTCGAACCAGAAACCCAGCGGGAACATGATTATCAGGTAATCGCGGCTCGGGTCCAGTTGCCAGAAATCGTTGGAAAAGCTGAGCTGGTGAAATTTCAGGAACAGGCTATCGAACCCTACGGCCGCAAATAGACCGAGGATTAGCAGCAGGGCGAGGGTTAGCAGCCCGCCCCACAGCAGCAACCCCGCCAATTGCATGGTGAACGCCCGACCAAACCCGGCAAAGCCTCCGATGGCCACCGCGAGAATGTAGGCCAGCGACGCCCCGGCGAACAGGTACACTCCTCGGACCAGTCCTTTAACGTCCCTCATGTGTACGACTTCACGCTGATTGAATATCTCCTGTTCTGCTCCAAGTACCTGGGCTTTCACTGACAAAGGTTCATCTCCGGAGTTGAAGTAATGCCGGATTTCCGCCCCGGCTTGACGCAGGTCGGATTCGGTGATGCCGGTGTACCAGGAGATGCGGTACTTCTGGAAGCCCCGGTTGTACAGTCCCGAGTCATTGATGGCCCAGGTGATGCTGGCATTGACCAGGAACAAGGGGACGGTAATCACGAAGAGGGCGGCCATGACCCGGCGAGCTACTGGCCAGATGTCAAATTTGAGCATATTGCTTCTACGTTAGCACCCGGTCTGGTTGTTCAGCAACCCCTGGGGCATCTATAATCGTTCCATGACTGCGAGAGAGATTCCCGAAGGCAAAATTGGCGAGTTCCAGACCCTGATCGACATCGTTGAGCAACTGCGCGCCCCCGGCGGATGTCCCTGGGACCGGGAGCAGACCCATCACTCCCTGAAACGCAATCTGGTGGAAGAAGCCTACGAAGTCCTGGAGGCCATCGACAAAGGCGACCCGAAACTGCTGGCCGAGGAACTGGGTGATTTGCTGGTGCAGGTAGCTTTCCACGCCGATATTGCCCGGGAGGCCGGCGACTTCCAACTGTCCGACGTGCTGACCAGCATCAACCGCAAGCTGTTGCGCCGCCATCCCCATGTGTTCGGCGACACCAGCGTGGCCGACGCTGGTGAGGTGGAGCGCAACTGGGAGCGGATCAAAGAGCAGGAGCGTCAGGAAAAGGGCGAGAAGCAGTCGCTGGTTGACGGAATTCCCAAAGACCTGCCCGCTCTGAGCTACGCTCAACTGATGCAAGATCGGGTGGCCCGGGTGGGCTTCGAGTGGGACGATATTTCCGGCGTTCTGGACCAGATTGTGGAAGAGGT
>DASTLM010000404.1:0-16171 GCA_035714945.1 Dehalococcoidia bacterium
GTTCAAACTTCGGGAAGCCAAGCTGATTTAGCGGCCTGACTCATCTAACTGAATTTCCCCGGGATACTTTCGGGTATACTATCACCGGATGCAACCCGTTAATCGATTCGCAGCGTTTCCAAGGTATTTCGAGGGTATTTCGATCGGGCGTTTCGACAGGTCTTTGCACCGGCAATCATCGGAGGATGTCATGGCCGAGGGAGTACTGGTTCTGGGAGATGTTATCGACGGTGAGTTGGGTCTCACCGCCAGAGAGGTGCTGGCCGCCGGGCGCAAAGTGGCCGACGACCTGGGTGAAGAACTGAGCATTGGACTGTTGGGTGACTCGCTGGAAGTCCCTTGCCAGCAAGCCATCAGCCATGGCGCTGACAAGGTCTACTCGGTGACCAACCCGGCCCTGGGCCAGTACCAGGTTGACCTGTATCTTTTGGCAATGGAGGTTCTCTGCCGGGAATCGGACCCGAGCGTCATTCTCGTTGGGCGAACCAACGAAGGCCGTGAGTTGGCCCCCAGGCTGGCTTTTCGGCTGGGCGTCGGCCTGGCCCAGGACTGCCTGGAAATCTCGGTGGACCCGACTACCAGAAAGTTGTTGGCCAATCGCCCGGTGTATGGCGGCAATGCGGTCGCCGTAGTCAGCTGCAATTACAGCCCCCAGGTCGCCGCGGTGCGTCCCAAGGCCTACGAGCCCCTGGGGGCCGACAGCTCAAGGCCGGGCCAGATTGTGTCCTTTCCGGTGGAGTTGGATGCCAACCAGGCCCGCACCAGGCTGGTGAATACCGTCAAAGAAGAGTCCCAGGGCGTAAAGCTGGAAGACGCCCGCATTGTCGTTTCCGGCGGTCGGGGACTGGGCGGCCCAGCGCCCTTCAAGGACCTGGAGGAATTGGCCAGGTTGCTGGGCGCCGGACTGGGCGCGTCCCGGGCGGCGGTGGATTCAGGTTGGGTTCCCGCCAGCTACCAGGTGGGCTTGACCGGCAAGACCATCACTCCCGACCTGTACATCACCGTCGCGATTTCCGGCGCCAGCCAGCACATGGCGGGATGTTCCGGGGCCAAGGTGATCGTCGCCATCAACAAGGATGCCGAAGCCAACATCTTCCGACAGGCCCGCTACGGCGTGGTGGGCGACTGGCAAAAAATCTTGCCTGCCCTTACCGAGACTGTTCGGGAATTGACTCAGGGATAGCTCTCCTTGGGGCGCAATCTACTCTTCAGGTTTTACATTTTCAACTGAACCAGCATTATTTGACCGCCAGCCAATCTGGGTGGGAGTTTACAATTGTGATAGTATGTTGGGCGGAGGCAAGCCTTGTCAATCAACCGGTCAATTGACGTGGAACGTCCGGTAAATTATCTGACTCAGGTGCGGGAAGTCGGCCTGCTTTCGGGCGAGAAAGTGGTCTGCCTGTTTGATCCTGAATCAGGAATAGTGCCAGAACCGACTACTACTGGTCGGTTACTGGTGACCACCAACCAGCGCATCATCTCCTTCGAGGACGGTCAGAACAATCAAGAGACGATGCTCATTGCCGTCGAGGAATTGAAGGGAGTGTCAGTAAGGAGAGGGTCGCGAAACACTCCTTCACTGAAGCAAGGGCTAATGCTGATCGGGGGCGGCCTGGTCCTCTATCTGGTGGTGTCCTACTGGCTGACCACCAGATTCCAAGGTCCCCTGGTGCCCTTGATCAACATCGACCTGGTGTCTTTGCTGGTTCTGCTGGCGGTGCTCACCGGTGGTTGGATCGCCTGGCAGCACTACTTCGCGTCGGAAGTTGGGGCGATCAAACTGCACGGTTGCGAATGGAGCTTCTACCTGCCCTATCCGGGGGAAACCGCAGGCGAAGAGGTGTACCAGATGATCAACATGATGTTCTCGGCTCGTAACTCCCTCCGTGGTCACTACCCGGCGGTTGGAAATTGGCAACCGGGCGCCAGGTAGATGGACCTGCGCTGCGACTCCGATCCCAGGGGCAAAGCCGGGTCGATGTCTAATTCCAGGCCGAATTGCTCTCCCCGCTGGACCTGGAAATAGGCACAAGCCGCGACCATGGCGCCGTTATCGGTGCACAGCACCGGTGGAGGAATGATCACCGGGAGCCGCGAACGCTGAGCCACCACCTCCCTCAACCTGGCGTTTGCGGCGACGCCGCCGCCCAATAGGATACCCCGGGCGTGGTATTGGTCAGCCATTTCGATAAGTTTCACCACCATCACATCCACCACAGATTCTTGAAAATTCGCCGCCATCTCCCGCACCAGCAGCGCCCGCTGCCCCTGGCCCAGTTCGCTGGCATCGGCGGGATAGACGCCTTTTGACTGGGCCAGGTGCAACAGAGCCGTCTTGACCCCGCTGAAGCTGAAGTCCAGGGAATCCCTCATCCAGGCGCGGGGCAACGCCGGCAGTTCGGTGCCTGAGGCCCCTTGTGACACCCGCTGGATCTCCGGGCCGCCGGGGAAGCCCAGCCCCAGAATGCGGGCCGCCTTATCGAAAGCTTCACCCGCCGCATCGTCCCTGGTGCGGCCCACCAGCTTGTAGATGCCGTGACCCTCCATCAGGATCAAGTCGGTGTGGCCTCCGGAAGCGATCAGGCAGGCCAGGGGAAACCCGGGGGATACGGCCGGGCTGTCGATTCCCTGGATCAGCCAGGAAGCATAGATGTGCCCCTCAAGGTGGTTGACCCCAACCAGGGGCACCCCCAGCGAGAATGAGAGGGCTTTGGCGGCATTCAGTCCGGTTATCAATGAACCAGCCAGTCCTGGACCGAAAGTCGCGGCCACAGCATCGATGTCTTCCAGGGCGATTCCGCTGTCGGCCAGGGATTGGTCCAGAGTGGGCACCATGGCTAAGACGTGTTGACGTGAGGCGACTTCAGGCACGACACCGCCGTACCGCGCGTGGAGTTCCACCTGGGACGATATGACGTTAGCCTGCAGGCGCCGTCCGTCTTCGACCACTCCCACTGCAGTCTCGTCGCAGGATGTTTCTATGCCGAGAATTTTCATGCCCCAGAATCCATGAACCACCTGCATATTGCTGAGAAGATCATACGGAGAATTCTTTCGGCAAGTCAACTTTGCACTACTGAGGAGCGGATGCTATGATTCTGGTAGCTCCAGGACGGTAGCTCCATATTAAGCCGAGAAAAAGCCCGTTTTCAATTTTCGATCAGAGGTGATTAGTTCCCAGATGGCCTTCCCTGACTTATGTAACCCCTTTATTGCCGCTTCGGTTCATGACCAGGTATCATCCCTTTCCACCATTAAACCTGCCTTCTCTGGCCGCGAAATCACACGTACCGGAAAAAGCCAATAATTCAGTGACCTCAGGAGGTATCGCTCACCATGGGAGAACTACCGGCTGGTTTAGGTATCATAGATTGGTATCGTCACGCGCCGTTACTGCTCGCCGCTGGCGAGTTGACCGTAACCTTCGGTATAAGTAACATCTACGTCCAAATCTTGATCCTGGTAGTCAGCATTTTCATGGTGGCGTTTTTCAGCAGCGCCGAAGCCAGTCTGATTTCCACCAATAAGTTCCGGATGCGCTATATGGCTGAACAGGGTAATGGCTCAGCCAGGGTGGTCAACCGGGTGCTGGCCAGGCCCGAGAAGTTCTTTTCCACCATTTTGCTGACTGAAAACGCCTTCATCATCTTTGCCTCTTCCTTTGGCACGGCGATGGCGATAACTCTGCTGGGCGGCAGCGAAGCCTCGATTCTGATTGCCACCGCAGTCATGACGGTGGTGATCGTAACCTTCGGTGAGATAACCCCCAAGACGCTGGCCGCCAACTTTGCTGACCGCTGGGCCCTGATCATCGCGCGGCCCATTGGCCTGGTAATGCTGCTGGAAACCCCCGTAATATATTTCTTCACCGTGTTGCCCCGAATTGTGATGAAGACCTTTGGCGGTCCCGGTCACAGCTTTGCGCCTTCGATTACTGAGGGCGAACTGCGGATGTTAATCAACATCGGCCGGGCCGAAGGCGCGGTAGAGGCATCAGAAGCCGTCCTGCTGGAAAAGGTGTTCCGGTTTGGCGACCGGCAGGTCCGAGAGATCATGACGCCTCGTCCTGAAATAATCTGGATTGAAAAAGGCACCACCCTGCAGGGTTTCTTGAAGGTGTACGCCGAACATAGCCATACCCGTTTCCCGGTTTATGAGGGAACCATGGAGAACGTCGTTGGGGTTTTGTCCAACAAGGATGTGATCGTCGCCATGGCCAAGGGTCTGCTGCAACCGGAGGATAGCGTTACCGATCTGCTCCGCCCAGCCTACTTCGTTCCCGAGACAAAAACGGCCAGCAGTACCTTTGCCGAGTTGCAGCAGGAAGGGCACGGATTGGTGCTCACCGTCAATGAATTTGGAGGAATTGCCGGCCTGGCTTCTCTAAAACAGTTGCTGGAGGTGATAGTGGGCGCGGTCCGAGATGAGGACAGCGAGCTTGACGAAGGCTACACCTCGGTTGACGATGATACCTACCAGGTGGATGCTAGCAATGGCGTTGCTGAAATCAACGAGAAGCTCAATCTGGACATACCCGAGGGCGATTACCAGACCCTGGCCGGGTTCGTCCTGGACCGTCTGGGGTACATCCCGGAAAACGGGGAAATCCTCGAATACGGAGGACTGAAGCTCACGGTGCAGCAGATGGACGGCGTCCGAATCGATCAGGTGGAGATTCAAAGAGTGCCGGTCCAGGAAGCCGAGGCACAAGAGTGAAGCTGATCCTGGTGCGTCACGGCGAAACCGACTGGAACAAACTGGGTAAGTTTCAGGGACAGGCCGACATTGCCCTGAATGAACGTGGCCGGGCTCAAGCGAAAGACACCGCGAAGGCGGCCATTTCCTGGCGGCCCACCGCGTTGTATGCCAGTCCTCTGGGCAGGACCATGCAAGTTGCCGAAGAAATCTCCAGAGTCACCGGCTTGAGGGTCGCCACGGACCCCCGCCTCCAGGAACTGGACTTGGGCGACGTGGAAGGTGTTAGCGGTGAACAACTGCAGGCTCGGTGGCCCCTAGTGCACGAGACCTGGCAGAAGAACCCGGAGTTGGTGACCATGCCCGGTGGCGAGTCCCTGGTCCAACTCCACCAGAGGACCTGGCAGGCGTTTAAAGCTATGGAAAGGGCTAACGGCGAGGCAGACACTATCGTGGTCGTGTCCCATAACTTCGCCATTCGCGCCATTTGCGGCACTTTGTTGGGAATGCCGCTGTCCAATTTCCATCGGATGTACCTCCATCTGAGCTCAGTTACCGAGATAGAACGGGGACAAGGTGCCTGGCGTCTCATCAGTTACAACTCCACCTCTCACCTGTCCCCGGACAATCGGCCGACCAGATGAAGACTCCCGGGGTAGTTTCCCGAATTGACCGAAGGGTAGCTGACGCACTGCAAAACGCCGGCTACTCCGGCCAAAGGGTGACCCTGCTGGTTGCGGCTTCTGGTGGGCCAGATTCCTCGGCATTGCTCTACTCGTTGCACCGTCTTCGGGCGGTTCACGACCTCAAACTCCACGTCGCCCATCTAAACCACGATATCCGGGGTGAAGAATCGGACCAGGACGCCAACTTTGTGGCCGGCCTGGCCCGTAGTCTCGACCTGCCTTTCACCATCGAAAAAGAAGACCCGCTGGCCTACCAGCGAAAGCAGCGCGTGTCATCTTTTGAGCAAGCGACCCGGGAGATGCGTTACTCATTCTTGTATCGGGTGGCTCGGGAGCAGGGCGCACCGGCGGTATTGGTGGGGCATACCGCCGATGATCAGGCCGAAACGGTTTTGGAGCATATCCTGAGAGGATCCGGCTTGCGTGGACTGAGAGGGATGACCGAAGTGTCGCCGTGGCCCTGGCCGCCCCACGCCAATGGCGTGGTGGTGCTCCGGCCGTTGCTGGCAGCGACGAAAGGGGAAACGGGGACCTACTGCCGGGAACTGGGCCGAGACTTCCGGCGGGACAGCGATAATTATCTGCCCAGGTTCACGCGGAACCGGGTACGCCACGAGTTGCTGCCGCTGTTGGCCGCCGATTACAACCCAAGAGTGACCGACGCGCTGATCCGGTTGTCCCAAACTGCGGCCCTGGACCTGGATTACCTGGAGCGGGAGTGCGAAGGCCTCTGGGGAGATATCGTCTCTGAGGTGACCGACGGCCCTGGTTTGAAAAGCACTAGCTTTGACCGTCAAAGTTTCGCCGCGCTGCATCCGGCAATGCAGCGGCAGTTCCTACGGAAAGGCTTTGTCCAGATGGTCGGCGATGCCCGGCGGCTGGAGGAATGCCACCTGTCCAGTATCTCAAAGATAATTCGACACAACCAGGCTGGATTCAGCATCAGCCTGCCCCGGGGATTGTGGCTGCACGGTACCGACAATGCCATGGTACTTTCGGAAAGTGCCCGCTTGCCTTGCCCTCTGCCCACCCTGGAGGGTGAACATAGAATTGAACTACCCCTCACGATGGGAACTGCCATCGTAACCAGAGTCGGAAATTGGCAAATTGTGGCCGACCTGGTCACCGGATATAGCCAGCACATTCCCCGGCAACAAGACAAAATGACCGCCTTCTTCGACCCGGGATCGCTGCAGAAGGGCGCTTGGGTCAGGACTCGACAATCCGGTGACCGGTTCCAACCGTTGGGTATGAAAGTCGAGAAAAAGCTTCAGAACTTTTTCACCGATTCGAAGGTGCCCAGGGATTGGCGGGACCGGGTACCCTTGCTGATGTCCGGGCAGGACATTGCCTGGGTCGTTGGCCACCGGATCGCCGAGTGGGCCAAGGTCGATACCCGGGCGGTGGTTGGCTCTTCGGTGCTCCGGGTCGAATTCAGCCAGTAGAGCCACCGGGGACGCTGCCACCGGCGGACTGAAAAGGCGCGGCAGCCAACCCTACAGTCCCAGGAGCCTCGCCGGGTTGTCCTTGACCAGCAGGCCCAACTCCACGTCGTCCAGGCCTGCTTTCAGCAGGGTCGCAATGCCCATGCGCAGACCCTCGGCGGGCATGGGATGGAAGTCCTGACCGAAATCAGTGCTGATGATGCAGTTCTCGGTGCCGATGGTCCGGATAACTTCCACCAGGTCTTTCGGGGGCATTCGGTAGGTCATCGGCATCATCACGTGCAGGCAGTGCTCGACGAAGGCGCCCATGCCGGCCAGGGTTTTCATATCTTCCGGTGTCATGCCGGTCCAGAACGCCGAAGTTGTGCCGTGGGTGATTACCACCCGGTTAATTCCCAGATTCTTGGCCTCGGACACCAGCACCATGCACTCTCGGGTGGAAATGTGGCCGGTAGCCAGCACCATATCATGGGCTTTGATCAGGTCCAGGATGGCGTAAACTTCCGGCAATAGCTCGCCGGCATGGTCCAGCAAGACGATGCCGCCGCTCAATCCCCGGTGTTGCCGGTCCGCCTGCGCTGCGTGGGTCGGCATCCAGACCACCCGGCCACCCATGTCGGCAGTTGCCTCTACTGCCGCTGGATTCAGTCCTCCCACTTCAAAGTCCAGAGCGACTCCACCGATCAGAGTTATTTGCGGCACCATCTGGCCGACGGTATAAGCCACCGGTTGGGTCGGGTATTCATGGCTCTTCAGTACCAGGGCCTGCATCCCCATTTCGGCGGCTTGCCCAGCGATCTGAATAGCGTTGGCGCGCCGCTCGACCTTGGGGTCCGGGGCGAAATGCACGTGAATGTCTACCGCCCCTTCGACCAGTCGGTCTGCGTTGCTCACGAATGCTCCTTGCCCCAGTTAAAGGTTGTCCCCCAGTTTACCCTGAGGCCCTGGTCTGGGCCGATATGCTGACCGTCTCAGTTTGGTGAAACGGGTCCCATCAGGTGAAATGATGATGAATTGGCGACAGGATATGTCACGGTCACATCAGTGTCAAGACGCCTATTGCACCGCTCCCAGGCAACTGCCAGGTCGAATTTCCCGGTGCGTACCGCCTTCACCGACGGTCTCTGCGGTTAAACGCTCCCATAGCCCCACCCGCCGGGGATTTCCTTACCAGTTCCCGGTCTTCCTCCCAGTCCCCGGCCCAGTCCCCGGCCCAGTCCCCGGCCCAGTCCAATGATGATGAGTAGTGTATCAAGGTGCAAGCACCATATTGGCCCCTGAACGCATCAGGTACTTTTATTGCCAGGCAGTGTTGATATTAAAGTGAGATTTGCCGTTCATAATTGGGGGCGCGTAGCAATTCCTTCCTGCTATTGGGGAACCGTCCGACACCGTTTCAATTTTGGCGCAGGGGATGTATCATGGAACGTAATCCCCATTTCCGGCGATTCAAGCCAGCCAGCAATGGCATTGGTTCGTTTACTGGAGCCTCTTTGAGAAATCTCGCAACGCTTCTGGTGCATCTGTTTGGGCGCGACGGTGACTTGACTCGCGACTATCTGTCAGTGATCCACGATCGGTGTTTGCTTTGCGAGGAGGAAATCAGCCAGTCCGAAGCCTACTTGACCTACCGGGTGTGCCCCTACTGCCGGTTCCACTACACTTTGTCGGCCCGCCAGCGGGTCGAATTACTGGCTGATCCGCGGAGTTTCAAGGAATCCCATAAATTCCTCAGTTCCGTGGCCCCACTGTCCTTTTCCAGCCGCGGACAGTACCAAAAACTGCTATCCCAGAACCAGAGCCGTACTGGTCTCACCGAAGCTGCGGTCACGGGTCGCTGCAGAATCGACGGCATCGAAGTAATGCTGGTGGTTCTCGACTTCGGGTTCATGGGTGGCAGCATGGGTAGCGTCGTCGGCGAAAAGGTGGCGTTGACGCTGGAGACGGCCGCCAAACGGGGGCTGCCGACAGTGGCTCTGGTTACCGGGGGCGGAGCCAGAGTCCAAGAAGGCGTGCTTTCGCTAATGCAAATGGCCAAGACGGTGACCGCCGCCAACCGGTTGCGCGAAAGCGGCCAACCCTTCATCGTAGTTTTGGCGAATCCATCGACCGGCCAGGCGTACGCCAGCTTTGCCAATCTGGCCGATATTATCTTGGCCGAACCTGGGTCCTTGATCGGGCTTTCCCCGTTGCGCACGCTTCGAGAATTATCCGATAAGCCCCTGCCCTCCGACGCCCATACCGCTGAGGCGCACCTGGCCCACGGTTTGGTGGACAACGTAATTGACCGCGAAAACCTCCAGTCCCGGCTAGCTACATTGCTGAAGGCTTTAACCCTGCATAAGTTGGGCAAGGACGGGTACAAAGAGCTACTACAGAGCAAGATAGAGCCGGCGGTTGACCCGGAGGCGTGGGAAGCGGTGGCCCTGGCCCGTCACGCTGAGCGCCCTTCGGCGATGGTCTATATGCGTTCAATGCTGGAGAATTTCATTGAACTGCACGGCGACCGGCTCAACAGTGACGATCGTTCTATCGTTGGTGGTGTCGGATACCTGGCCGGGGAGCCGGTGGCCATCATCGGCCAGCAGCGGCGGTCTCGGCTGGACGGTGAGCGTTATCACACCTATCCCGACGGATTGCGGAAAGCCCAGCGAATCATTCATCTGGCCGGGCGATTCAAGCTGCCGCTGATTACACTCATCGACACTCAGGGGGCAGACCCGGGGCTGGAGTCCGAGGAACAAGGCATTGGGAATGCCATTGCCAACACCCTATCTCTGATGGCCGATGCTCCGATTCCCGTGGTGTCGGTAATTATTGGAGAGGGCGGCAGTGAAGGCGCTTTGGCCCTGGGACTCTCCGACCGGATACTGATGCAGCAGTTTTCCATCTATTCTCCAGTTTCGCTCAATCATACCCTGGGCGGGCCTTACCACGACCCGCTGCTGGACCGGGAGGCTGCCGCCTTGATGCTGACCGCTCCTGATTGCCTGGCCCTGGGTATTATCGACGCAGTGGTCCCGGAGCCCCAATTTGGGGCTCAAGCCAGTCCCAAAGAGGCGACCCTTTCCCTGCAAATCTCGGTGATGAGGGAATTTGCCCAGCTTTCCCGACTTTCCCAGGGAAAACTGCTCAAGCAGCGGTACCGGAAGTTCCGACAGATGGGCGAGTTGAGTCCGTATTCGCTAGAGGCCATGAATCAAGAGGTTGAGCTTCTGATAAAAATTTCATCAGACCCGCGCCGTCGCAGAAAAAGCGGCCGGGCCGCAAAACAATTGTTTCCGGAGGAACCAGCCACCGAAGCCCAGGTCTCAGCTTCCGATTAGCCCAGAGCCGGTTAACCCGCATCCCGGGGCTGGCCCAAGGCGCGGCTATTTCAGTACCCCACCGGTTCGTGGATTGACCGGCTCATCCCGAAGGGACTTTTACCAATTTGAAGTTGACCCCAGTCCAATTTCAGACGGCCTGCCGGCCCAGCTCCTTTAGACTTTTCTGCATTGCGTTGGCTATCGCATCGTACTCTCGGGCAACATCATCGTCCAGCAGCACGGTCGGCTTGGAACTATCGCGATATGCAGCTCTAAGCTCCATATGGCCCAAGAAGGGAACATCGATTTCTTTGGCTAGCGCCTCGCCGGCCCCCCGTCCGAAAACCACTCCGGTGTAGTTCTCAACAACGCCCAGGACATTCAGGTTAAGTTTTCGGATCATGTTGATGCAGCGTTTAGCATCGATGTTGGCCAGTAACTGCGGCGTGCTCACCACCACGAATCCGTCCATGGGGATGGTCTGCATCACCGTTAGCGGAGCGTCGGAGGTGCCTGGCGGCAAGTCCACGATCAGGTAGTCCAGGTCGCCCCAATCAGTGGTTTGCAGGAACTGGTTAATCGCATTGTGGATCATCGGCCCGCGCCAGATGATGGCCTCATCCTCTTTCTCCTGGAAGAAGGCCATGGAGACCACCTTGACCCCCCATTTTTCGGAAGGGTGTATTTCACCGTCCACGTATTCGGGTGGCTCGGTGATGCCCAGCACCTTGTTGGCATTGGGGCAGTCGATATCGACATCAAGCAGACCGACTTTATTGCCCCCTCTGGCCAGAGTGGCGGCCAGATTGACGGCTACCGTAGTCTTGCCCACGCCGCCCTTGCCGCTGTAGACCCCGATTTTAGTTTTGATTCCGGCGAAGCGGTCGCTAATCTTACGCCGCTGCTGCCAGCTGCGCTTGATCTGTTCCAGCCGGGCATTCTCTTGAGGAGTAGCCATATAACCTCCAGCGAAACGCTGGCACGATTTATATTGTGGTCAACGGAATTTTGGAGCGTCAGAGCGCTAGATGCCCAACTGGGCTCTGGCCTCTTCGCTAATCAGGTCGGGACTCCAGGGAGGGTCGAAGGTCAACTCAATCTGCACGTCCTCAACGCCCTCAACGTCCTGAATCGCCCATTCAGCCTGTTGAGCAATATGCGGTCCCATACCACAACCCGGGAAGGTCAACGTCATCTGTACAAAAACATCGTTGTTTTCGGCTACCTGAACGTCGTAAACCAGCCCCAGATCCACCACGTTCACCGGAATTTCCGGGTCGTATACGGTCTTCAGGGCTTCGTAGACTTCTTCTAGGGTAACTGTCTGGGCCATAACCCCTCCTGAACAACTGCCTGTTACCAGTATAGGCATTGTTGACTCTTCAGGTCAACAATATCGGCAATGTCTCCCATCCCGTTGCCAATAACAGACTATTACCGAATTACCGGCGATATGGGAACGATAAACGATATGGGAGCCCGCTGATGCCTGGCCAGTTCAACACCCACGGGACCCGCAGTCTCGCAGTCTCTATGATCCGATCCGAATTGACCGGTGTTCAGACTAATCAGGGTATCAGCAACAGTTTACCGGTGGTCGCCCTCGACTCTAGCTGTCGGTGAGCTTCCGCGGCTTGAGATAGTGGAAACACGTGCTCGACCCGGAGCTTCAGCTCACCGGACTTGACCCAGCCCAGCACATCACCGGCACGCTGTTCCAATTCTCCCCTGGTCGCAACGTAGTCGCCCAGACCAGGACGGGTCAAGTACAATGAACCGGCACCCAACACCCCGGGGTTCATGGGGGCCGGGGCGCCGCTGGCCTGACCGTAAAGGACCATATAACCCCGACGGCCCAGGCAACTGATACTCTTCTCAAAAGTAGTTTTGCCAACCGCGTCGTAGACCACCTGCACCCCGGCGCCAGCGGTGGCTTTTTTCACTTCCGCCGCAAAGTCTTGCTGGGTGTATAGAATCACCTGATCAGCTCCAGCGCCCCGGGCCAATTCAGCCTTGGCTTCGGTGGACACCGTAGAATACACATAACCGCCCAGACGCTTGACCATCTGGATGAGCAGTAGTCCCACTCCACCAGCTCCAGCGTGAATCAATACCCGGTCTCCGGGTTTAACCGCGTAGGTCGAATGGCACAGGTAGTGGGCGGTCATCCCCTGCAGCATTGCCGCTGCCCCGGCTCTGGCATCCAAGCCCGCGGGCAGCTTCACCAGCCGAGCCGCGGGCACTACCGCCTGCTCCGCATATGATCCGGCAACCCCGGAGTAGGCGACCACGTCGCCCTCTTTCAAACCCGATACGCCCGGGCCGATCCGCCTTACTACTCCCGCACCCTCTACCCCAACAACCCAGGGCAGAGGCGGCGGGTTGACGCCGGAACGGCTGTAGGTATCGGTAAAGTTCACTCCTACCGCCTGCATCTCCACCAGGGCCTGACCATCCCCGGGTGATGGATCAGGCAGGTCTTGATATTTCATCACCTCGGGGCCGCCGTACTCGGTAATCCGGACTGCCTTCATCGTGCTGCTCCTTCTAGTTAGTTTGGGCTGCGGCGGGCGCTGCTCTCCCGCTGATTGAACCAGGGTCTCCGGTCCCAATGACTACACCCATGGTTATCCCATGGTTATCACGTATTTGGTGCGTAGTATACACAGATTTGGCCCGACATCAACTGCCAACAGCCCCGGTTCAGGCCGGTCGGGCCCTTCGGTTCCCTACTCCATCTGGACACCGATTAAGACTTGCCAATGGTCAAGGGGAAAATCCCCGGGGGTTCACCTGGTTCCGGGGATTTTACGTTGCTATCCGAAGTAGGAACTGCTATTATGAACTAGTGAGCCTGAGTAGGTGTGGGTGTACTGAAATGGTTCATCCTGGAGATGACGAGTATGAACAAGGCCTGCGCTTAGGATGGTACGACTAGTGTTTACTAGCTTTATACAGCGACAGCGCGAGGGCATCAGGATTTATCCCGATAGTTCTACAGCCATAACGTCTCCTTTGGCCCTCACCACTCCCCCTTCTGGGAAACGCCACAGAAACCACCCCAGGAACCATACTCAGGAACCATACTCAGGAACCATACCATGAACCACACCAAACCACAGACCACTATTTTTAAGACCAGGCCATTAGCGTTGGAGGAGGTTGAACTTGGTCACACCGTATAATCTCTCTTTTAGTGAAGCGCTAAGGCAGTACGTAGCGGTCAAGAAGAACGGAAAAAAGTCCATGGACGGGCATCAAGAAATCGGAAGATTTGTTGCCTGGATTGGCAGAGAAAGGTTGATTCAGGACGTGATACCTTCCGAAGTTGCTGACTACGCCCAGTATGTCGGTCTGGGAGGCTCGGAGTCTGCGCAGCGAGTCGCTCCGGTCAAGATATTTCTGAGCTTCTTGAAGGAACAAGGCTGGATTGAGACCAGCCTGGCTCCGCACCTGAGAATCCCCCGCAGCCGCAAGGCGGCTTCCTCCGGAAGAGCTTCCCCCAGCAGCAAAAATAACCCCGCGGGCGCCCAACTCAGCCAAGAAGGATACCAACGACTACAGGCCCAGCTCGAAGAATTGAAGGGCGAGAGGGTCCGGGTCGTCGAAGACATCAAGAGGGCGATGGAAGATAAGGACTTTAAAGAAAATTCACCGCTGGATGCCGCCAAGGAGCGCCAGGGACTGGTGGAATCCAGAATTCGCGAGCTGGAGTCCGGCCTCTCCACCGCGGAAATTATCAACGAAGGTTCTAAGAAGACCCGACATATGCGAGTGGTGGTCGGCACTAAGGTGACTCTCAAAGACTCCCTGTCCGGTCGTCAGGTAAATTATACCCTGGTGGATATCAGGGAAGCCGACGTGTCTTCGGGCAAAATATCCACCGCTTCCCCGGTGGGACAGGCCCTGTTGGATCGAACGGTTGGTGAGGCGGTCGCGATCAACGTACCAAAGGGAACGTTGCACTACACCATCGAGAAAATCGGCAACTAGCTGCCATCTACAGCCTTGAACCGAGTCGTCCTTCTTAACTGATGGGACCGCATACCTGGCCGGGAAATTGGGCTGGGAACTATTATCCAGAAAATATTACCCAGAAAATTGATGAAACGCCCCCAACATCTGGGGGCGTTTTTGCGTTTAGTCCAGTTTTTGAACTTCGGCCAATATTTCTGCCGGGTCGGGCAGAGTGCCGGGGGCATAGGTCTGACGATAGCGGACCACACCCGCCTTGTCCACAATGATCACGGCTCTGGTCCCCGCGCCCCGCTCTTCGTTCCACAAGCCGTAGGTCATGGTAACCTTGCCTTTGGGGTGCCAATCAGACAATTCCGGGTAGGGCAAACCCCCCATTGAAGTCGTCCAGGCCCGATGGGCTGCCACGTGGTCACAGCTTATACCCAGCACCTGGGTATCATTCTCCTCGAACTGCCGGTTAAACCTGCGGAACGAGGTGGCCTGGTCGGTTCAACCACCGGTAAAATCCAATACGTGGAAGGAGAGCACCACGTTTTTGTTTCCCTTGTACTGGGCCAAAGTTATGTCACCTTCGCTAACCGATGGCAGCTTAAAATCAGGGGCGGTTGCTCCAATTTCTGCGGGCATGTCGTCTCCTCAGATAAAATATGGTAGCCATCTCTTCAATCATTAGAAATAGCATGCCGATTATACTATTAGATCGGCACAATGGGGTACACAGTGCCGGTCATCTTCTCCAGCCCAGGAGCTGAACCGTGACCAACTCAGCCCACCAGCCTTGGTCCGAACTAGAAGCAGATCACACGGCGCGCGCCGTCAGGGAACGTCTCCGCGACGGCCCTGGACCACCCAGTCTTCGGGACTTCATACTGGGGGCAGTTGACGGTACGGTAACCACTTTTGCCGTGGTAGCTGGAGCGTCCGGGGCCGAGCTTGCCGCGGGAATAGTAATTATTCTGGGCCTCGCCAACCTGGTGGCCGACGGCTTCAGCATGGGCGTTAGCATCTTTCTGGGCACTCGGGCCGAGAATCAGCAGAAGGAGGGTGCCCGTCGCGAGGAAGGCCGCCAGGTCGATTCGATACCTGAAGGCGAGCGAGAGGAAGTCCGGCAGATCTTTGCCGCTAAAGGCTTCGGCGGTGACGATCTGGAGCACGTGGTTGAGGTAATTACGGCGGACCGAGAACTGTGGATTAATACCATGCTCCGAGAAGAGCACGGTTTTGCCGCCAAGGAAGGGTCCCCCTGGCGATCGGGCCTGGTCACCTGCTCCGGGTTCATGGCTGCCGGTCTGGTGCCGTTGCTCCCATACTTCTACGGGGCCATATTTCCGGTGGGCGTTCTGAATTCCTTTGCCTGGAGCACTATCCTGGCCTTCGCTACCTTTTTTGGCATCGGAGCCTTGAAAACCCGTTTTGTCGAGCAGAGATGGTATTGGGGCGGATTGGAAACCCTGGTGGTCGGTGGCGTAGCCGCTGGATTGGCCTACCTGGTGGGCGCGTTACTGCGCGGTCTGGTAGGCACGTATTGAGGGCGGCCCTGAGCCAATAACTGCGTTGCATTGATCTGGTATGGATCTGGAACTCAGACGCCAGCATCGCTGGTCCGTGCTATACTGACGGGAATTATGGTTGAACCGAGTGGGTGCCCGTGAAGGTAATCTTTTGTCTGAACGGGCAATGGCCCGAAGGTCAGGTGGTGATCTGCCCGCCGGGTCGAAGGAGCACCAGGGCTCTCGACCAGTACCGGCGCAGGCGGGTGATGGAGTTGACCGGCTGGGCCATTGGCGGCCATACCTGGGGACGGCGCGCCGATGCCAGCCTGCCTTATAGCGACCACGCCGATTTTAACGAGTTGGTGTCATATGTGCAACAGGTGCAACCGGAGCAGGTTTATACCGTCAACGGTTTCCCGGACCTGGCCGCGCATTTGCGTGGGCAGGGCTACCCGTCGGTGCACCTGGACGGCAAGTCCCAACCCGGGGATAGGGGTCATCAACTGAAGCTGATTTGAGGATATCGGCTGCCATGCTCCGAGAAGCTGATTTCCAGGCTGGCC
>DASTLM010000405.1:0-7433 GCA_035714945.1 Dehalococcoidia bacterium
GATGGTCTCAGCGGAGCGCATGGTGACCGGCACTCCGCCCAGGGAATCCCTCTGGGCCGCCCAAACCCCCCAGATATTTCGCTACGATCTGCTGCGGAGGGCCCATCATACCTGCACCGAAACAATGACCGATGACGCGGCAATGGTGGAGAGTTTGGGACACCCGGTCAAAATGTTTCTTGGCTCCTATAAAAACCTGAAGGTCACCACACCGGAAGACCTGGTCTTCATTGAGAATTTGCTGAGAATTTACTGAGGGTTTACTGAGATAGCGTGGAATGACGCTGCTCAGGACTCCGGCAGATTTTTGTACCAGGTCCAGCTGAGGTCCCGATGAATGAATCACGATTACCCGATTTCCGCGTTGGAATTGGATTTGACTCCCACGGCCTGGCTGAAGGTCGGCGGCTGATTCTGGGCGGGGTAGACGTTCCTCATCCTCGGGGACTGTCTGGGCATAGCGACGGCGACGTGCTGGTGCACTCCATCATGGATGCGCTGCTGGGAGCGGCCAACCTGGGCGACAAGGGAGTGCATTTCCCTTCCGGCGACGCTCAATACCAGGACATCTCCAGCCTGATTCTGCTGGGCAAAGTAGCCGGCTTACTCCTGGCGGGCAGTTGGCGCATCTCAAACGTTGATGCTACAATACTCGCGCAAAAACCCCGTCTGGGGCCCTACCTTCCGGATATGCGACGGCACATCAGCGCCACCCTTTCCCTGGGATCGGAGCGTGTCAGCATCAAGGCTACGACCACTGACTACCTGGGCTTCGTCGGACGGGAACAAGGCATCGCCGCCTGCGCTATTGCGGCTGTCCTCCGGACATAGTAATCTGGCTTGAAGGCGCCCCTGGATCGACCATTACCAGGTTTGAATAATCTGGTTCAGAATATGATGGTCGTTTGGGAAGATTTACTGATGGTTAAACCGGCCCGGAGAGCCAGTTTGGCTCAACCGATAGAACAGATATGAAGCTTTACAACACCCTGTCCGGCCAAGAAGACGAGTTCGTTCCTGCCGATGGGAAGACCGTCAAAATGTACGTTTGCGGCGTGACTCCCTATTCTTCCACCCACCTGGGACATGCCCTGAGCTACGTCATTTTTGATATGCTGCGCCGCTACCTGGAACACATTGGCTACCAGGTCAAGCACGTCCAGAACTTCACCGATGTGGACGACAAGATTATCCTGCGCGCCCAGTCGGAAGGCATCAGCGAAGACACGCTGGTGCAGCGGTACGTTGACGATTTCTTCAACACCATGGACGCCCTCAACATTCAACGGGCTGACGCTTATCCCCGGGCAACTCGGGAGATACCCGGCATCATCAAGACCATCAAGGGTCTGGTGGATAAGGGCTACGCCTACCCCGCCGGCGGCGATGTCTACTTCCGGGTCAGCCTGAGCCAGGACTATGGCAAGCTGAGCCACCGGACCCTGGAAGGTATGATCGCCGGAGCGCGCATCCAGATTGACGAAGCAAAAGAGCACCCGATGGACTTCACCCTGTGGAAGGGAGCAAAACCCGGCGAGCCCTGCTGGGAGAGTCCCTGGGGACCGGGACGCCCCGGCTGGCACATCGAGTGCACCACCATGTCGCTGGACCATCTGGGCGATCCTCTGGACATTCACGGTGGCGGACAGGACCTGGTATTCCCCCACCACGAGAACGAGATCGCCCAGAGCGAGGCCTTCACCGGCCGGGTGCCCTTCGCCCGGTTTTGGGTGCACAACGGCCTGCTGAACCTGGGCGAAGACAAGATGAGCAAGTCCCTGGGCAACCTGGTGTCAGTGGAGGAGGCCCTGGCCCGTTTCAGTCCCGACGCCCTGCGCCTCTACTTCCTCAGCTCCCACTACCGCAGCCCGCTGAATTATAGTGACCAAGGCGCGGCGGCCATGGAGCATGGATTGGAGCGGCTTTACCATGCGCTGAGACCCAATGCCAACACCGGCGAACCGCTGGATGCCTCACCCTTTGACGCTCGCTTTCACGCCGCAATGGATCACGACCTGAACACCCCCCAGGCCGTCGCCGCCCTCTTTGACCTGGCCCGGGAGATTAACCGGAGCCAGGAAACCGGGCGGAACGTGACGGCGGCCCAGGATACCCTGCGAAGCCTGGGCGGCGTCCTCGGCCTCACCTTCCGAGCCAGCCAGGTCAACGGCCAGGAGCTGCTGACGGCCCAACCCTTCATCCAGTTGCTGCTGGACACCCGGGCCCAACTGCGCCAGGCCAGGCAGTTCGAACTGGCGGATAAGATCCGCGACGGCCTGGCCGATCGGGGAATCCTTCTGGAAGACACCCCCCAGGGTACCGAGTGGCAGCACCAGGCCCGTCCCGGATCACCGAAACTGGCCTCCCCTAACCTCTGACCAATGACCCCCAAGCCTTCTGCTTTTCAATTCCCCTGGCTAAACTAGATGCGTGGGTAAATTTATCTCCGAAGCAGGGCGAGCAATCTTGATCGACTCAACAATCATCGAAGCCCTGGCTAAAATCGTCGGTGCCGAGCACCTTTTGTCCGGCGCTTATGACCTGGACCGCTACTCCGGGGACGCGTTGACTCCATTCCGGGCCTTCGGTGCGGAGCGGGCCTTCCAGCGGCTGGCCGATGTGGTGGTGCGTCCCGGCTCCGTCCAGGAAGTGTCGGAAATCGTTTCACTGGCCAACCATACCGAGACTCCAGTGGTCCCTTACGGCGGCGGCACCGGAGTCATGGGCAGCGTTTTACCGGTGCAGGGCGGCATCATTGTCGACCTGAAACGGCTCAACCGGATATTGGAAGTGAACCCCCAGGACCTGACGACGGTGGTCGAGGCCGGCGTGGTGCTGGCAGACCTGGTCGACGCTCTGGCCGAGCATGGCCTGATGCCAGGCCACGACCCTTACAGCGTGCCCATCGCCACCGTTGCCGGAACAATCTCCACCAACGGCGTCGGCTATCGGGCCGCCGCTTTCGGGCCCATGGGAGAGCAGGTGGTGGCATTGGAAGTGGTGCTGCCCAGCGGGCAGGTTATGTCCACCAGAGCGGTACCCAAGAACTCTTCCGGTCCCAACCTGAACCAGTTATTTATCGGCACCGAGGGGGTATTTGGCGTCATCACCAAGGCGACCATCAAGGTGTTCCGGCAGCCCGAAGCCCAGGCCTTCGCCACCGCCGGTTTCGACAGCTTTGATCAAGGGTTTGAAGCTGCCGCCGAGTTGCTGGCCCTGGGGATTCGGCCCAGTCTGCTGGACTTGACCGAAGAGGACAACCATGTGCGTCTGCACCTGCTGTTCGAGGGATTCCGCGAAGGTGTGGAGGCGCAGAAAAACCGCTCGATGCAGGTGTGCGCCCAGTTCGGCGGGCGGGATATCGGGCCGGACCACACTCTGGAATACTGGGCAGAGCGCCATGAGTCGGGCGAAAATTACAAACGCAACGCCCTGGGCAAACCCCGCGAGGTGCGCTGGAACCGGCGCCAGGGTCGCAGTTTCGACTACCTGCACCTGGCCCTGCCCATCTCCAAAGTCCTGGAATACCGCCGTCAATGCGAAAGAATCCTGTCTGAAGGCGGCGTCAAGGTGGTAGAGTACGGCCTGTGGAGCCGTCCGGAAATGTTCTCAATGATGGTGGTACCGGTCAATGGCGCGGACCCGAGCAACCGCGAGAACCTGGGCCGGGTGGTGGAGCAGGTGCTGACCCTGGCGCAGGACATGGGCGGTATCATGGAATACTGCCACGGAGTTGGGGTCAAGCTAAACCACCTGGTGGCCCGGGAAAGGGGAGCCGGTCACGAGGTGATCCGCTCGCTGAAGCGGAGCCTGGACCCCAGGAACATTATGAACCCGGGCAAGCTGGGACTGTAATCCGAATTCCCGATCCAAAGCCCACAACTGGGCCAATTAACCTTTCCCAGCACCAATACACCAGTCACCGCACGCTGGTTACCCGGTTGAATTGGCATCGGGTTTGCCTCCAGTGTATATCTGGTATTCCCATAGTATCGGTAGATTAACATCTCTTGACACGATACTCTACCGGTAGTATATTCAATATGACGATGTTGAACTCTCTACAGTATCTCTGGATGTCATAACAACCGCTCCAGGAACCTGCAGGGTGGGCCATTCGAATTAATTGAAAGGGGTACCAGAAACCAGCAATGACTACACCAGCACATTCCCACGATAAAGGGATTCTTCCCAAATTAGGGCATCAGATCGTCCAACTATACGACCTGCTTTCCGGCCCGGCCATGACCGAGCAAGACCGGATCAATCGCCAGATTGCCGAATCTGAACCGATGCGGCGGATGCGAACCTTCGGCATGTAGGCAACCAGGCCATGAGTCATCCCGAACCAGGGTAACCGGCCACGGTTGGCCGGGGAAAACCATGGGGAAAAACATTAGCAAGCAAAGACCCCTTCAGGTGAATTGGCAAGGCAAACGCCAACCATCTGGAGGGGTCTCCGTGAACCGGCCGGACCACCAGGTTTACCCAACCGGCCGTCCCTAAAAGGGCAGTTCCTGCCCAATACCCTGCTCCCTGGCCTTATGGTAGACCAGTTGGGCCGCGGCAATGTCCTCCAGCGCCACACCCATCGACTCGAACAGGGTTATTGACTGCGGGGAAGGGCGTCCCCTGACCCGGCCCGCCACCACTTCCTGCAATTCGTGGGCCATGTCCCACCGGAAGCTGCCCCGGGCCTCCAGCCACAGCAGGTCACCGCACTCCACTTTAGCCTGGTCCATATCATCCACCACCACCACATCGGCGCGAGTCACGGTATCTTCGTCCACTTCCCGGCGCTGCCAGTGGTTGCCCCCCGCCGCGTTAACGTGGGTGCCTGGCGCCAGCCCGGCACCCTCAAAGACCGGGTCGCGGGCCGATGTAATGGTGACCACCACATCAGCATCGGTGATGCATTCCTGAGGACTGCCCGCCGCGGTTACTTCCAGGTCGAGACGCTCACTCATCAGGGTGGCAAATTCCTGGCGGCGTTCCGGGCGGCGGCTGTAGACCCGGGCCCGGGTGATGTTACGGGCCACGCAGACGGCCTCCAGCTGGGTGCGGGCCTGAAATCCGGAACCGAACACCGCCACGGTCGAGGCATTTTCTTTCGCCATGTATTTTGTCGCCAGACCGGAGGCGGCTCCAGTACGGATTTGACCCAGACGCCCGGCCTCGATACACGCCAACAGTTGGCCCGAATCAAAGTCGTAAAGCATAACCAAAAACTTGCTGCCGCCCGGCCCAGCAAAGGAGGGGTACGCCTTGTAGCCAAAGACCTTGTGCCCAGCGTCGGAGGCGGCCATGAAGTGGAAAAAGCCATTGGGCATTCTGATGCGGGAGCGGGGCTTGATCTCCGCCTGGCCGGCCCCAGCATGGGCAAAAGCCTGGTCCAGCACATCGATGCACTCGTTCATGGGAAGCAGTTGCACTACTTCGCGTTCGGTCAAAAACAGGGCCATGCCGTCCTCCCGGGTGATTCCCAATTCCGGGTAAGTATAGCATCGGCCCCATAGCTGGATAAACCGGCACCGATTTCGCTACAATGGCCTATCAGAACCGCCAGGAGGGAACTCGATCAAAGGAACCCTATCATAAGTAACTCGATCAAAGTAACTCGATCAAAGGAACCCTATCAAAGGAACCCTATCATAAGTAACCTGATCATGCCGAAGCCACCCGTGCTGGTTACCCGCCAGATTTTGCCCGAAGCCCTGGAGCTCATCGCCGAAGCCACCGATGCGGAGGTCTGGCCCGGCGAGTACCCGCCATCACCGGAAAAGCTGCGCCAGCTACTGGCCGGCAAAGCCGGGGCGCTGATCAATATCATGGACCGGCTGGACGGACCGGCCATGGCCGCGGCTCCCAGCCTGAAGGTGATCAGCCAGTTAGGCGTGGGAGTGGACCACATTGACCTGGCGGAAGCCACCCGCCGGGGCATCCTGGTGGGCAACACGCCGGGCGTGCTGGCCAAGTGCACCGCCGACCTGGCCTTTGCCCTGCTGCTGTGCGCCGCCCGGCGGGTCAGCGAGGCAGACCGCTGGGTACGCAACCAGGCGTGGCAGCTGGCTTTTCATCCCCTGGGCTGGCTGGGCGTTGACGTTCATAACTCGACCCTGGGCATCATCGGCATGGGGGAGATTGGCCGGGAAATGGTCCGGCGGGCCCGAGGTTTCGACATGAAGGTGGTCTACTTTTCCCGCACTCGCCGACCCGAAGTGGAAGACCAGTACGGCATCGAGTACGCCGACCTGTCCACCTTGCTGGGCACATCTGACTTCGTGTCGCTGCACTTCCCACTAACCCCGGAAACACGGCACTTCATCGGCGAGGCGGAATTGCGGCTGATGAAGCCGACCTCAGTCCTGATTAACACCGCCCGCGGTGGAGTGGTCGATTCGAAAGCACTGTACACCGCCCTGAAGGAGCGGAGGATTTACGGCGCCGGGCTGGATGTGACCGACCCGGAACCAATACCCACCGACGACCCGCTGCTGACCCTGGACAACATCGTTATAACGCCCCACGTGGGCAGCGCCGCCCTTCCGACCCGTCGGGAGACCATGTTCCTGGCCATACGCAATTTGATGGCCGGGCTGAAGGGGGAGCGGTTGGAAGCCTGCGCCAATCCGGAACTGTACCCGATCCTGGGGATAGGGTGACTCAAGTTTGATGGCGGAGAGGGCGGGATTCGAACCCGCGAGAAGTTTGCACCCCTACGCGATTTCCAGTCGCGCCCGTTCGTCCACTCCGGCACCTCTCCAGCACAAATGGGGGATGTATTGAGGCCACTGAAACGGGGCAGCATTCAAGGACTAAATGTGGACGTCATTTAGCTCCGGGGTGCCATTATAGCCGCTGTTCCCCAGGCCTGTCCACCGCCGGATCCATTGAATTCCAGCGGGCACATTGACAAAGTAAATAGCTGACATTACACTCCTTTATGTGGAATCTCTGACCAGATACAACCAGCGCCTCTTCTCCACCGGCTTCACCTGAGGTTCCGGCCATGGGACCTGGATTTTCAGGCGGTTCCCCGGGCAGTTTTCCCGTCAGGCTTGATGGTCTGACCCTCTTCCCTCAAGACCTCCCACATCCACGCCCCAGGTACTCCGTTGGACTACGTCACATCTCAGGGCTTTCTCACGACCAATAACTCAGCATTATTGTGGAGGTCTTTGACATTGAGCACCCGTCATAACCTTTCCAGATGGTTTCTGATTCCCCTGGCCCTGATTTTCCTGGCCCTGATTTTCCTGGCCCCCCTGGCCTGCAGCCAGAGCCAGGCCGCCCCGGTGCTCAAAATCGGCGGCATCCCCGACCAGGACGCCTCCCGGCTAGCCCGGCGTTACGACGGCTTCGCCAGCTACCTTTCCGAGAAGCTGGACGTGCCGGTCGAGTACGTGCCCAGCGTGGACTACGCCGCGGTGGTC
>DASTLM010000406.1:0-5289 GCA_035714945.1 Dehalococcoidia bacterium
AGATTTGCAGTCCGTCCATGCCGGGCAGCATCAGGTCCAAGACCAGCAGGTCGGGATGAGTTTCCCGGGCCAGGCGCAGGCCTTCCCGACCATCACCCGAAGTAATCACTTCGTGGCCGTCACGGCTCAGGTACAGCCGGACCAACTTGGTGGCGTGGGGGTCATCCTCAATTACCAGGATCTTGGCTGGCATAACCCTTCTTTTGACCTGCCTTTCCCCGACATTTCACCAGGTTTACAATTGCTAACCGACCGATGCTAACAGACCGATGAGGCCACCTACGGGGCGGAAGGTGCCTCCCCGCAGGTCTATTGTGAATTAGCTCAGTAGGATCCGCTCTGGGCGGTGAGCTGCGGGCTGAAGCTACGAACCGTTCCATAAAACGTGTAGCTGGGGACTGTCTGCTTTAGCTGACAGGGGAAAGCTACAATCCTCCTTTAAATAGATTGCTGGGTGTGCTAGGCTTCGTGGGCACCTTAACTCTCGAACAGATTGCTGGTTGTCGGGCCGAGTCCTGCTCGACGTAAAATCTTGCTGGCAATGAGGTGCCGCCTGCCGAATGCTTTGAGCTTACGCTCTTTGGCGATAGGGTGAAACACCTTACGGCTCGGACGGAGCCTTCAGGAGCTAACGTAGATGGTTGCATCATGCGTTTCCTGAGAAGCCGCCGGCTTTAGCTGGCGGAGTCGTCACCAATTCTGGTGTCGGTGGCAGCGCCATTATCCCGCTTTTGGGGGCCATGATGGAACCTGCGGCCGCGGAATCCGCGGTCAAAGCGTCGGTCAAAGCGCCCCTGGTCGCCCGATAGCTCGGAAAGAGCTTCAGGCTTGTCCTGATACCACGCCATCACCGCATCGGCTTCTGCTTGAGTGAGCCGCTCGTCGGCCACCATCCGGGCCAGGGACTGTTGCACCGCTCGGTCACTGCGGAGCATGAATCCCCGCAGGGGGAGGTCAGTAACCGGCCTGGCCTGGTACCACTGATAAATGGCGTCGGCCGCTTGTTGGGTTAACTTCTCGCTGGCGACCAGATCGGCCAACTTGCTCTGGAGAGCGGCGTCCTGCTGTTCCTGGTGGGCCTGGCTGAAGGCGTCCTGTACGGTGGCCTCATCCAGCCCCAGTATCTCGGCCACCCTGGCCACGAATTCCTGATGCCTGAATCCGCCGGGACCACCCGAATTGCCCTGCGCGAAAATGGCTCCTCCAGTGACCGCCAGGGCCAACAACCCGGCCGCCACCGGAACCATATACCAGCGTTTCTTCAAAATGTGATCCTCCTCCTGGTTGAATGTCATTGGGTCCGGGGCGATATCGCTATAGCTAATATAACGTCACAGTATGAAGAAACTTTGAAGGATCGGTTTGGTCACGATGGTTCAAACACGATGGTTCAAACCGGAATCGGGCCAGGGTACCGGTCTGGGATTGCTGGGCTCAACGCCGGTTTTCGACGCTGGGATCTGGGGCCAGCTTACTCCAGCGGCGGATTAGCCCTTTCTGGGGAGAGAATACCAGGGCCAGGGCGAATAAGCCGGTGGCGACCATTACGATACTGGGGCCGGTAGGCAGATCAAGATAGAAGGACAGATATAGTCCGGCAACAGTGGATACCAGGGCCACGGCCACGCTGGTGGCCATAATCTCCGGCAGTCGCCGGGCCAGCAGGTTACCCGCGGCCGCCGGGGTTACCAGCAGGGCCAGTACCAGCACGATTCCCACTGATTTCAGGGCGGCGACCGTCGTAACCGCCACCAGTACCGGCAGCAAATAGTAAATCAGGCGAACCGGAATGCCGGACGCCGCCGCCATGGTGGCGTCGTAAGCGGTGAACAGCAACTCCTTGTAGAAGACCGCCAGCACCAGAATCACCAGTCCGGCGATGATCCCGATGAGCGCAACTTCACTCCACGACGCGCCCAGCACGTTTCCGAAGAGGAAGCCGAACAGGTCCGCGGTGTAGTTCACCGCCCGGCTAATCAGGATGATGCCAAGGGCGAAACCACCGGCGAAAATGATGCCGATGGAGGTGTCCAGTCGCAGGCTGGTCTGGCGGCTGATCAAGGTTATCAGGACCGACGCGGGTACGGCCCACCCCAGGGCGCCCCAGAACACGTCGCCACCGAATAGGAACGCTATTGCCATGCCGGTCAGAGAAGAGTGGGCCACCGCCTCGCCCATAAAAGCCATACCCTTCAACACTACGAAAGTGCCCACCATCGCGCAGACGATTGAGGCCAGACCTGCGGCCAACAAGGCCCGGTACATAAAGCTAAATTCCAGAGGCGCGAGTATGAAATCGATCATGGGCTTCGGCTACGGCCTTATCCTGTATCCCAGGTCTTCCACCGGGGCCTGGCGTTGGTTGGCATCACCTCAATATCTGATTAAAAGCCGGTCAATAACCGATTAATATCCGAACCCAAGTTGTTGACCAGATCGGCCAGTCCGATGTTGGTGGCAATTACTTCCAGCAGCCGGGGTACCGCCGGGCTAAAAAGATTCAAAAAAGAGTCTGGCCGCTAGCCACTGGCGCATCGGCAGCACCTTCCATAGACCTCCAACCAATGGCCGCTGATTTGAAAATCATGGCTGGCGGCGACTTTCTGTAGTTGCCCTTCAATCTCGCAGCCGGTCAGGTCTTCGGACGCTCCGCAATCGACGCACAGCAGATGGTGGTGGTGGCCCTGGCGGCTCAGCTGATACCTGAGGTTGCCATCCTTCAGCAAAACGCGACATAGCACCCCGGCATCCACCAGCAGTTTCAGCGAGCGATAAATGGTAGCTCGACCCACTCCGGGAAGTTGCTGCCGCAACGCCTCGGCGGTAAAGTGCTTCTCTTTCTGCGCAATGGCTTGGACCACTGCTCTTCTGGGCAAGGTGTCCCGATAGCCTTGCTCTTCCAGTACTTCCATAAACTGGCCAACCAGCGGGTTCTCTCGCGTGCGCATCGCAAATCTCATTAACTGATACCAAGTATCTATAATCTTCAATCTATCACAGGTCCAATGCCCGGTCAACGGCGAGTTTGGAGGCGATTGATCGATAAATTGGAAAATCGTCTTTTCACCCAACCGCGATCTGGATATACTGTTTTCGTAATTGGTGCACTGTTATTAATAGCTACCAACCAGATGCGAAATGCCATTTTGTTAGAGCTGCCTGATTTTACCCAGGCGGGTATGGCGCTGATTCAGGTCGCCAGGGGAGGTTAATGATGACCCAGGAATTGGGACGGGTGGCAAGGCCATCGGCCGAACAGTATCGGGGAAAGCGCAAGCTGTTGCTGGTGCCGTTACTCTACGCGCCCCAGACCGATAATGAGGAAGGTCTGGCCATTGTCGCCAGGTATTGGGACCAGGTCCGCATCCAGACCGGGGCCCTGGAAGCGAGTCTGGGGTCGTTGAGCCACATTTATTGCGAAAGTCTGGTCCAGGGCGGGGCCGAAGGTCTCAGCTATCTGGAGATGGCGGACCGGAATAGCTACGAGCTGGTCAAGGTGAAGTGCCAGGCTGGAGCGGCTTTGGAACCGACCGAGGACCAGGAAACATTTATGGAGATGGTAGATTTGCAGCGGTTTATGGTGTTACCGCTGGCCAGTCAAAAAGTGGCCAAACGCCTTCAGGAGTGGTTTACCGAGAGCGATCACGCCAGATACGGGCACATCGCCCAGCGGATCGACGCCACCCTTCGAGCCGACGAGACCGGTATGATCTTGATTGGCCAGCGACACCAGGTGCAGTTTCCCCCAGACATTGAAGTGTTCTACGTTTCGCCGCCGGCGCTGGACGAGTTTCGCCGGTGGATGCAGGACTGGGTTGCCCGCCAACGGGAACGGCAGGTAGCCGGTGACACGGGTGGGGATACTCGGGTTGAGACCGCAAATTCTGAATAGAGTCTCATCCGGAGCCAGATTATCGATACACCGGGCTGCTAAAAGTAGCCATTAACATTGACGTTGCCTGGTCGACAGCTTGCTTTCCTTTATCCACTGCTGCTGCCATGCCAAAGAAGCCGTGAATCATTCCGTCGTAACGGGTACAGGTGGTGGACACTCCGGCGGCTTCAAGCCGGCGGGCGTAAGCCTCACCTTCGTCTCTCAGTGGGTCAAACTCGGCGGTAATTACCATCGCTGGAGGCAGTCCTCCCAGGTCTTTGGCTTGCAAGGGAGAGGCATAAGGATTGGACGCATCGGCGTCGCTTTGCAAGTAGTGGTTCCAGTACCAGACCATGCTGTCGCGGCTGAGCTGGTATCCTTCGGCATTGCTGCTGTAGGACTCGGTCGCAAATTTGCAGTCGGTCACCGGATAGACCAGCAGCTGAAACGACAGCGCCGGCCCGCCGCGGTCTCGGGACATCAAGCAAACTGCCGTCGCCAGGTTGCCACCGGCGCTGTCGCCGCCCACGGCCAATTTGTGCGGATCGGCGTTGATGCTGGCGGCGTTTTGCGTTACCCATTCGGTGGCGGCGTAGCAGTCTTCCGCCGGGCCGGGAAACTTGGTTTCCGGTGCCAGCCGGTAGTTCACCGACACCACGATGCAGTTGGAACCGGCGGTCAGGTAGCGGGCGGTGGCGTCAGCGGAATCCAGGTCGCCAACCACCCAGCCGCCGCCGTGAAACCAGACCAGCGAAGGGAAGGGCCCGGTGCCCCGGGGGGTGTAAATGCGCACCGGGAGCTCCGATCCCGGCCCGGGAATTGTACGGTCTTCGACCCTGGCAACGTCTGGCCCCTTGGCCCGGGGTCGGGCCCGGCCGTTAGCTCTGGCTTCTTCGGGCGAAACGGTATGGACCGGTGGGAATCCCAGTGCGGCGACCTGTTCCATAACGGCTTGAACTTGTGGGTCCAGGGGCATAACCATACCTCCTCAGGCGTTTTCGGAAACGTTGGGGCTGGTACAAATTCGCCCTCATTGTAGCACAGTAGCACACCGACTGGGATAAACTTGGCCCATAAAATATTTCCGCTCCACCAGGCCGGTATCCGATGACGCGATTTTGATGGTGACCGGGAAGGCGTTGGGCGGCGGCTAGCAGGGTGCTGAAAAAGGGGAGTCCAGAGGGACGAAGTCCCTCTGGCCGGGGACTGGGGGTGTCCCCCAGATACAATCTCAACCCCCTTCCTGGTCAGGAAGGGGGTTGGGGGATGGTCGAAAAGGGTTTTTGATCAACCTGCTGGGACCGGACGCCAGGACCGGACGCCAGGACCGGACGCCAGGACCGGACGCCAGGACCGGACGCCAGGACCGGACGCCAGGACCGGACGCCAGGACCGGACGCTAGGGACGGTTGAGG
>DASTLM010000407.1:0-4260 GCA_035714945.1 Dehalococcoidia bacterium
TCCGCCCCGGGACCCGGCAGCCATCAAAATCCTGGAGGAAGAGTACTTCCGGTCCGGCTACGATATCCGCTCGGTTTTGCGGGTGTTGTTTAACTCCGACTTCTTCAAGGACTCCCGCTTCACCAAGGTAAAGAGCCCGGCGGAAGTAGTGGCGGGCACCCTGCGCCTGACCGGGGACTTCACCACACCCAGGCCCGGCCTGTACCCCATTGCCGAGGAAATACGCTACATGGGCCAGGACCTGCTGAACCCGCCCACGGTGGAAGGGTGGCATACGGGCCGGGAGTGGATCGACAGCGGCACGCTGGTGGAGCGGGTCAACTTCACCGCCGGTCAGATGGGCGACATTCACGCGCCCGGCATCCAGGATATCATCAACCGTTTGAGTTCCGAGGGTGCCACGATTTCAGCGGAGCGCTTGTTGGATGGGTGCCTGGAGCTTATTGGCGGTTATCAACTGAGCACCGAGCGGCGCGACCTGTTGCTGGAACACGCCCATGCCGGCGGGGTCCTGCAGACCGCCTCAGAGCGGTTTGCCCAGCGGGTAGCGGAGATGCTCCAACTGGTGGTATCTTCCCAGGAATACCAGTTTAGCTAAGGGACAGCACAGGAACGGGTTTGAACCCGGGACCTTCCGGTTAATGTACCGGATTAGCGGATGCGGAAACAGAAGCATGGAGGAGTAAGCATGACTAGCACCAAGAAGGATCCCGTCCTGGTAGTCCTTCAGTTGTCGGGCGGTAACGACGGCTTGAATACCGTAATTCCCTACGGTGACCCCTTGTATTTCGACAATCGTCCCAATGTCCGGATCCCGGAAGATCAGGTCTTGGCTTTGAATGACTATCTGGGATTCAATCCCAATATGGCTCCCCTCAAGAGGCTCTATGACCAGGGCAAGGTGGCCGTCATTCAGGGCGTGGGCTACCCCAGTCCCAATCGCTCTCACTTCCGGTCCATGGATATCTGGCACACCTGCGAGCCGGAAAAGATTTCCGATGAGGGCTGGCTGGGCCGGACCATTCGCAATCTGGACCCAGGCAAAGATAATGTGCTTACCGGGGTCAACTTTGGGCGTGGTCTACCCAGAGCGTTGGCGGCGCCAGGGGTGCCGGTGGCTTCAGTGGGCAACCTGGAGACCTATGGCGTGCTGACCAACATCGAATTGGAGTCCCAGAGGGCCGAGGCCCTGGATATTTTCGCCCGTATGTATTCTCCGGCGATGGGCGAGGGCCCGGTGCTGGACTACCTTTCTCAGACTGGTATGGATGCTCTGGCCGGAGCGGATATCCTGGCCACCGCTCCGGCCAAATACTCCTCATCGGTGGAATACGGTGGCGGCGCCGTGTCCCAGTATATGAGGAACATCGCTCAGGTGCATTGCGCGGGCCTGGGGGCGCGAATCCTGTATACCACGGCTCCCTACAATAGCTTCGACACTCACGCTACCCAGTTGGTGGCCCATGCCAATCTCTGGAAGAATACCGCCCAGACGGTTAGCGATTTCTACGATGACCTCAAAGAGCATGACGCCAGCGATAATGTGATGCTTCTGGTCTTCACCGAGTTCGGCCGGAGGGTTCACGACAACGGCTCCGGCACGGACCACGGCTCTGGCGGGGCTGCTTTCGTCATCGGCGATGCCGTTAAAGGTGGGCTCTATGGTGAATATCCATCCCTGGCAGCGGACAAGCTCGTTGAAGGAGACCTGCGCTTTAACAACGACTTCCGGGGTCTGTATGCGACCATCCTGGAGGACTGGATGGGTTTGGACTCCAGGCCCATCGTCAATGGCAGCTTTGAGAAGCTGGAGTTTGTTTCCAGGAAATAGATCACAGGAAATAGATCACAGGAAATAGACCAGTCTCCCTCTGGTAGGGGAGCAGAACCGTATTGTGTGAGGTTGAAATGACCACTCAAGTTCAAGGTGTTACGTTTCGCTATAGCCACACCATTGGCCGTGGTGAGGCCTCGGGTACGGGATTCAGCTATCCCGTAGCCATGGCCCGGGGCCATGAAGACCTGATGTACGTGTTGAACCGGTCCTACGAATCACGACCGGACAGCATGCGCATTACCATCTGCACGGTGGGAGAGGATTACGTTGGGGAGTTCGCCAAGGGAAGTCCAGCCCGCAACGAAGCCCGCTACCCCGACGCCCTGGTGTGGCCTACCTCCATCGCGCTGGACCGTGATGGAAAGGTCTACGTAGTCGATGACTGGCTACATTGTGTCTCCATTTATTCCGGTGACGGGGAAACCCTCAACCGGTGGGGGACGGCGGGCAGCGGTGATGGCCAGCTTGACGGCCCCTCGGGCATCGCCTTTGACGCCGAGGACAATGTCTACCTGGTGGACAGCGGCAACAACCGCATCCAGAAGTTTACCAGAGAGGGGCAGTTTCTGGCCAAATGGGGCAGGCCGGGCCGGGGAGAGGGTGAATTTGACCTGCCCTGGGGCATCGACATCGACACCAACGGCAATGTGTATGTTGCCGACTGGCGCAATGACCGTATCCAAAAGTTTACTGCCGAGGGCCGGTTCTTGATGCAGGTTGGCTCATCTGGCTCCGGCGAAGGGGAGTTCAACCGGCCTACCGGGGTGGCAGTAGATCATGACGGGATTATTTACGTCACCGACTGGGGTAACGACCGGCTGCAAGTATTCGACACCGATGGCCGGTTCATCGCCAAGATTAGCGGTGATGCTGAAGTCTCCAAATGGGGCAAAATGAAGCTAGACGCCAACCCAGACATGTGGCTGGCGCGGGACATAGCCCAGGGTTTGGACCGGGAAAAGCTGTTTTGGGGTCCGATTGCGGTGGAGGTGGACGACCAGGGCAGGATCTATGTGGTCGAGTCGGCTCGAAACCGAGTCCAGGTTTATCGGAAACTTGACCCCTTCTTCGCAGGTAAATACGATGGTGGCCGCTTGTAACCAACCCGATTAACAGAATCCATGAGTCTGCGGCCGATGCTGGTACCACCCCGGCGCACTGGTAACCCGCCAGTGTTGCCCGGGGTGGTCAATTATTGGGACCGTACTGTGCTTCGCCGCTACGATCTTTAGGCCCCAATCATGGCCATAGTCAACGCCGTTAAACCAGTCCTCCGCAATCTTGTCCAGGTGCGGTTCAATAACTTCCAGCTCCATCACCATCTCGGCAATACTGTTCCCATATTTACCTGCTGGTTCTCCAGCAATTGGGTTTTTCACGAAATGGTACACTATAGGCGCCCGCAAACGGTATCAATTCGGGGATGAGCCATCCCATTGGGCGATGCCGCAAAGGTGTCGCGTTTGTTTCAATCCGCCGGTGTGCCTCACACCAACTTGTGATCCTACTCTGCATCAGGGTCAATGGATGTCCTTCCCTGACCCGTTGGCCAATGACAAAATTGTCGATCTGCGTCACTGCTGTTCCAGGCAGGGTCCACCGGCCTGCTTGCAGTGGAAACCAATATTATTTTGTGGGTCAGCGAAATGCACTGCAACCTTTTTGACACCCCTCACAGGCTGATGATTAAATTGCGAAGATGGAACAATCCAGAGCCATATCCGGGTTCGCTGTGCCGAGCATCATGCTGGCTTTATTGCTGACCGTTGTCGCTCCCTTCCTGGTCCTGGGTTGCGGGGATGGCCCATGTTCGAAGACTCAAACCCGTCCCGTGATCATATCTGGTCGGTATAACTTGATAATTAACAACTGGAGGCGCAACCATGATGTGGGGCTTTTATGGGGGTGGTTGGTGGTGGATGCTTTTGGGTAGCATCTCGATGATAGCTTTCTAGGGAGGCATTGTCTGGCTGATTGTTTGGGCTGTGAAGCAATTTACCGGAGAGCGCCGCGGGAATTCCGCCTCCCCAGAAACTCCCTTGGAAATCGCCCAGAAAAGACTGGCTCGCGGTGAGATCACCCGAGAGCAATTCGAGGAACTGAAACAGGCCCTTCAGTAAGGGTTGCCGGAGTCAACTACCGCCGGCTAAAGCAAGCGGCTTGCATCTGCAAACAGGAGAGTCCTGATGCGACACGTTAGGCCGGTTGACATCGGCCCACTCCAGACAGATTTACCACCCGGAGCGCGTTACAGGTTTTCACCTGACGCCGAAAGTTTTACCCGAGCAGCGGTTTCTGCCCGGAACCCGATACCGTCGGTTGTTAAAGTGCCCGAAGCCGTTTTATCCCCCGAGTGCCTACGGGTCTGGCATAAAGGGGTGCCTTCGCACGCGGATACACTAGCACATTTTCGGCAATCTAAA